>JAGBTL010000019.1 GCA_017631355.1 Clostridia bacterium | reverse complement strand
TCCGAAATTAAAAACTCCAAGAAAAATCTTCCCATTGCTCTTGTTGCAGGTGGTATAATCATCATTGCGATTTACCTGTTCTACTACATCGGCGTTGCAGGTGGCGCAACTGTTGACGTGCTTAAGAATGATGGTGCTCCCGTTGCTTTCGTTAACGTTTTCGGCAACGTATTCGGCAACATTCTTAACCTTTTCGTTGCAGTTTCCTGCCTTGGTACACTTAACGGTCTTCTTATTGGTTGTATCCGTGGTATGTACTCACTTGCAGTTCGTGATATGGGTCCCAAGGTTAAGCTTATGAAGCAGATTGACCCTGCATCAGGTATGCCCTCAAACTCTTGTATTGTTGGTCTTGTAATCGTTGCTGCATGGCTCGTTTACTTCTATGGTGCAAACCTTGTTGAAGTTCCCTGGTTCGGTAAATTCAGCTTTGACTCATCCGAGCTTCCCATTATCACAATTTATGCTCTCTATATTCCCATGTTCATTCAGTTCATGAGAAAAGAAAAGGGCGTATCCGCACTTAAGAGATTTGTTCTTCCTGCACTTGGAATCATCGGCTCAGGCTTTATGGTTTTTGCCGCTATTTACTCACACGGCTATGCACCCTATATGGCTGCAAAGGCAAACGGTGAATTCTCCTGCCCCGTATTGTTCTACCTCATTGTATTTACAGTAATAATGACAATTGGTGCTATCTTTATGAAGCCAAAGGCAGCGAAGAAATAATTAAATTTAAAGCAACAGCAAACCCCACAGAGAATGCTCTGTGGGGTTAAATTTTTGTTAATTTGCTGCAAGATAATCGCGATAGCTTTCATATCGTGCAATGCATTTTGGTGCATCAATAGCAGGCTTATTTGCTCTGTGATGAAGAACGTATACCTTTTTGGTCTGCTTGATTTTGTTCTCGTTAAGCCTTTGCTCACGCCGAAGCTCTGCGAGTCGCTCCTTAAGCGACCTTGTGCTGTTCCCCTGCTCCTTGGCTGCTTTAATACCACGGAGAAGGTCTGCAACCTCAAGCATCAGCTTATCCGCTGTGTTGAAAAGCTCTGTAAAAACGCTGTAATCAAAGTCCGTTGCGGCATCAAAGCCCTTTGCGTGCTTTGTTTTTTCGGCAAGTCTGAAATCCTTTACAGAGGAAATCATTTTTCTTCTGAACTCCTTTTCCTCTGTCGTTACCTTGGGCAAGGCTTTCATTTGCTTAAGAAGCTCGCTTACGTCGGTACCTTCGCCCTGTGAAAGAACTCGCCTTGAATATTCAAGCTCAAACTGACCCGACGGTGTGTTGAAGTAATCAAGCTCCTTAAGGATAATTTTTGCAATTTCAAGCTGCTCGTTATCCTGTCGGATTTGCTTTTTCTCCGCCTTGGTCATTGACTTATCCGCTGTGCGGGGCTCCTTATCAGAAAACGCCTTAGCATTATCAATGATTTCAACAACCTCGTTTTTCTGCTCCTCGGTTGCAATTCCGCCAAGTGCATCCTCAAAATAGGCACGTATGCGAAGAACGTGCACCATTGCCTTTTGACGTGTTTCCGTAAGGTCATAGAAGAAGAACGGTATAACGTTAAGTGTTGCACCAACAACCGACGCCATAATAAGCACGGAGCAGATTGATTGGAACAGATCTGCATTATAAAGCACGTCATAAACGTTATCTGCACTATACCCAAGGGAAACTGCAGTAGTCGCGTTAAGACCTGCCTTTTCATAAATAGCAGGCAAAACTGATGAGGTTGCAAGGGTGATTATGCTGCCCACAAGACCAATTGCGGAGAACATACCATCTATGCGCTCACCGCTGATATATTGCTGATAATCCCTGATATCTGCATTAAGGCTTGGGCTCATAAAGTGGCCACATGACGTAAGCAGCTGATTTATAAAGATAAACACAAGGAGAATCCAGATAACACCTCCGCCTGTCATTCGGATAACAGGAAGCATAAGCGCAATGAAAATAACGTTAAGCACGTTACTTAATATGAGAATTTTCTTTTTGCCGAAGCGTCTTATAAGAAACGGTGCAAAAAGGTTTGGCCACAAGGATGCATTACCTGCAATTGCGGTAATTACCGCATATTGGTTTGCAGAGCAGGCTGCCTGATAGTTGTACATCCACCCGAGGATTGTATTAAAGGAGCCCTCAAGGAAGCCTATCCAGCCTGCGAGGGAAATAATCCAGAAATATTTGTTCCTTGCAACTGCACGGAAGGCGTCAACAAAGCTCATACTTACCGTGTGGTTTTTTGGCTGAACTATGCGCTCCTCGGTATTAACGTAGATAATGATTGAAACAAGGAAGCCCACAACAAGCATAGGCGGATAAAGCACTCTGTAAACAGTCATATCATAGAGAGTGTTGTCCCCTGTTATTGCCTTTGCCACAATTGGCAGGAAAATGCTTGCGATTGAGGGAGAAATATTTTCAATGACAGATTTGACGGCATAAACGTCGGTACGTTCAATTGAATTTGGTGAAAGAACGTTGATGATGCTGTCATTTGCATCAAGCAGGAAGTTGTAAAAGAACTGAAAGCCGATGTTGAAAAGCAACACCGTCAGGCATTTTACAGGCATACTCATAAGCTCGTATGGCGCCCATATAAAGCCGATGCCGAGCAAAACTGTGGGCAGACCCATTGTGAGGATATATGGGCGATATTTGCCCTTCATGCTTTTGGAGTTATCAATCATTCTTGCACGCAGACCCGTAAGCGGAAAGCCTGCAAGAACGCTGATTATGTAAATGAAGTAAATTGAGGTGGGCGGAATGCCGATGGTATTACCGATAAGGGTATTGCCCACGCTGAGAATCATTGTGCTGACACAATAAACGATAAACTTAACACCGATACCACCAACGGCAAGTGAAGCAATCTCCCTGAAGGGTATGAATCTGCCGTCGGGGGCGGTTTTCCAATTCCTTTTAAGAGATTGGAGAATATTCAAAAGCTTATTCTTCATTTTAACACCACCGTAGTAACAGATTTGGGAGTAAGTCTGATTTGTGACGAGTCTGCAGTACGCTCTGCAAGGCTGTTATGCTTATCAGTAACAGAAATCAAAATATCATTATATTCGGGCAGCTCAATTTCCTTTTCGCACTCCCCGTTATTGACCACTACAAGGGCGATTTCACTATCATTTTTAAAGGCGGTGACAAGTATATCCTTATCATCAATATGCGCTTCAATGCGCCTTGAGCCAGGTTTAACGTACCTTGTGTAGTTACCTGTCACATAATATCTTTTGGTAATTTCAAAGGTTTTGTCATCAAGATTTATGTAAATGAGTCCGTCGCAATAATCCACCTCAGAAACCGCAATCCAATGCTGCCACGAAACTGCATTAAGCAGTGTAAAATCCTCGTACATTGTCCTTGCGGTAACAAGGGCGGAATCCATACCGTAATCTCTGCCGCCCTGCATATGAGTCCACTCGCTCATTACAACGGGAACGTCGGGATAGTGCTTATCCATAAACCGACGGAAGCGCTTTACAAAGCCGACGCGGTCATTTAAAAACGGAATGGTTATGGGCAACGGCAATGGCAGACAATAGGAATGCACGTCCACCCCATCAAGATGCTTGCGGACGTTTTTTTCCTTAAGTAGCTGTCGTGTATATGATTTATTAAACCAGCGCAAATCACCTGACTCTGCGCCCGAAAGCTTAACGCCCTTAAGAGATTTGCGATTATCAAGTGCCTCTGCGAAAACCCTGAACACGTTTTTAACACTACGGGGGCGGTAAAAGCAGCCCTCCTGACCACCATTCCACACCCAAATTGGCTCGTTTACAGGTGAAAGGTATTTTACAGGCACTCCCTCGCCCACGAAATGCTCGGTTACATCAAGGCAATACTCTGCAAATTCCTGATAATTTTTCCTGCTGATATTTTCGTGGAAAAGCTGATGCTTTTTATTGTGTGCGAGACCGTTTTTGGTAAGCCTTTCTATAGGTGAATTGACAAAGAATATCACTTCTTCTGCACCATTCTCAACGCACTTTTTCATCATATAAACTGCGTTGGCATCACGGCTCCAGTCATATTCGCCCTTTGCCACCTCAAAGCACTCGGTAGCCCTTGCAGGCTGACTGTATTCGCCCTTGCCCGAATGCTTGGAGCCGCCACCGATATTATATCGGTAAACACCCATACCAATGCCTGTTTGCTTATTATAAAGCAGCTCTGCAATTCTGTCGCGGACAGGCTTGCCTGACTGTGGATCAACGTGATCCCAGCCGCCAACAATCTGCGCCCACCAAGCACCGCTTGCACCAATGCTTTTAAAGGTCTGATATTCTTTTTCGGGGAAAATTTTAAGCTTCACAAACTCACCCTACATCCTTTAACAATATACGCTCATTATAGTATATGCCTATAATATTTTCAATTCTGTAATAGAAATATAAACTGTAAATTTCAAAACAAATAAAAAGGGTAAACCGTTAGGTTCACCCTTAACAAAAATTATACAGTTGTTTTCAGTATCAATCATAGAATCGTCCACTGATTGCTTTTACCGTCCCCTGATTGCTTTCTTAAAATTAATGTTTACTTTTATCATCGCGTTCGCGGATTATGAAGCGGACGGGAGTACCCTCAAGGCCGTAAACCTCACGAATCTGATTTTCAAGGTAGCGCTGATAGCTATAATGGAAAAGCTCTGCGCTATTAACAAAGCAGATAAACGTTGGCGGTCTTGTAGATGCCTGAGTCATATAATAAATTTTCAGGCGCTTGCCCCTGTCTGTCGGGGGCTGAACACGGAGTGTTGCCGCTGCGAGAATTTCATTGAGCTGACCTGTTTTGATTCGCATTGCATTCTGTGTATCAACAAACTTTATAAGCTCATAAAGGCGTTCAACACGCTGACCTGTTTTAGCAGAAATAAAGATAATGGGTGCAAAGGACATAAAGGAAAAATCCTTCATAAGCTCCTTGCGGTAGCTGTCCATTGTTTTGCCATCCTTTTCATAGGCGTCCCACTTGTTAACAGCAATTATACAAGCCTTGCCAAGGTCAAGCGCCTTACCTGCAACCTTGCTGTCCTGCTCTGTGAAGCCCTCAAGTGCATCTATCATAATAACGCAGACGTTGGCACGTTCAATTGCCATATCTGTACGAAGAACGCTGTATTTTTCAACTGCCTCGTCAACCTTTGACTTACGGCGGAGACCTGCAGTATCAATGAACATAAACTTGCAGTGGTCGTTTTCAACAAAGCTATCGGTAGCATCACGTGTTGTACCCGCGATGTTTGAAACAATCATTCTGTTCTCACCGATAATTTTATTAACGAGCGATGATTTACCAACGTTAGGCTTACCGATAACGGCAACCTTGATGTAATCGTCCTCGTCATTATCCTCAACAAGATAGTCCTCGGGCAGGTGTTTAAGCACCTCGTCAAGCAGGTCGCCTGTGCCGTGGCCGTGG
>JAGBTL010000130.1 GCA_017631355.1 Clostridia bacterium | reverse complement strand
TCGGCATCAACGAAACCTCATTCATTGCCGCAAACAATCCCTTTGAGGTTGAGCTTGTAGGCTCCAAGGGCACAATCCTTGCAGGTGGCTTCAACGGCAAGGTTTGCTACAACGTGGGTAATGGCTGGGTATTCCCCAAAACAGCCGATAATCTTGATTCTCCCATAAATATGTGGATTAACGGCATTGAAAACGGCACTTCCATTCCCTACGGAATTGACGATGCCGTGGCTCTTTCCAGAACAATGGAAATGGCGTATAAAAATATTATTTGATTTCAAAGGGTGAAAACAATGGAAAACAAAAAATATGTTCCCAAAAAGGAACTGACTGCATTTTGCGTTGCAGGTATGGGTCAGGGTATGATCTATGCTTTGATGTCAAGCTACATAAGTGACTACTACCTCAACGTTTTACAGTTATCCCCCATATTTGTTCTTTTGCTTATGCTTTTGGCACGTATATGGGACGCTATCAATGATCCGCTTATGGGTATAATTGTTGACCGTTCAAATGGTAAAAAGGGTAAAATGATTCCGTTCATCAGATTTGCCCTGCTTCCCATAGCCATCGTCACCTTCCTTATGTACCTGAGTCCCTCGCTCTCCCCCGTTCAGCTGATGGTTTATTCCGCTATTGTTTACGTTTTATGGGGTATGATTTATACCGTTGGTGACGTTTCCTTCTGGGGTCTTCCCAATGTTATGACACCCAACTCAGAAGAGAGAAGCTCGGTTATTTCAATAAGCAAAATCTTCAATTCAATCGGTTCTGCCGTTCCTGAGGTTCTCTTCCTTGTGGTTGGCTTCATCATTGCAGCTTGGGTAGAAAACTCTCCCGAAGCAATTGACCCCCTCACAGTCCAGAAGAGGAAGTATCTTCTCATGGCTGTCATTACAGTAGGTCTCGGTTCCATTCTTTATTCAAGAGTTTGCACAGGCGTCAGCGAGAGAGTTAAAATCCCTGCCAAAAAGCGTCAGCCCGGCGAACCGTCACAGCTCACAAGAATATTCAAGTGCAAGCCCCTTGTCCTCGTTCTTCTTATGGGTGTGCTTTCGAGTGGTCGTTATATGATAGGTGCAGCAGCAATACACGTTGCACGTTACTCCTTCTATATAGGTCCCGAGCTTGCCGGTCTTTCTGAGGCAGCAAGAACAGCCGCCATTGAACAGAGCGTTTCTTCTGTTAAGACCATTTTCCAGATTGGCTCAATCGTAGGTCTCTTCGGCGCCACATTGTTTATGCCCAAGCTTATGAAGAAGTTTGATTACAAAAAGCTTGTTATCGTATCCTGTCTTGCCGGCTTCTGCGCAAGTCTTGTTACAACACTTGTAGGATGGTTCACAATGAACCTTTACGCTTGCATTCCCTTCGTTATCATCGCTTGCATTCCCCTCGGTGTTATCAATACAGTTTGTTATGCAATGATATGCGACTGTCTTGACTATATGGAGCTTAAGACAGGCTTCCGCGACAACGCGCTCGGTGCCGCTTGTCAGGGCTTCATCAACAAAATCGGTAACGCATTTGCAACCTCAGGTATCGTTATCACTTATATGCTTATGGATATTGATCCTGCGAAAATGCTCAGCGCCACAAATGTCGTTGCTGCAACCGACGTTGATACGTCTATCCGTTTCGCAATGTTTGCCCTCGTTTCCATCGTTCCCGGTGTGAGTATGCTTCTCTGCTCCATTCCCATGTTCTTCTACGATATTGCAGGCGACAAGAAAAAGAAAATGCTGGACGAATTGGCAAGCAAGCGAAAAGAAGTCGGTGTAATCGTTGAGTCCTGAATAAATTTATAGGAGAATCTATTATGGATTGTATTTTCTGTAAAATAGCAAACGGCGAAATCCCCGCAACAAAAGTTTACGAGGATGACACCGTACTTGCATTTAACGACCTTGAGCCACAGGCTCCCTCACACATTCTTGTTATCCCCAAGGCGCACATTGCATCTGCCGCTGATATCGCTCCCGAAAACAGCGCAGTAATTTCACACATATTTGAAGTAATTGCAAAAATTGCCAAGGACAACAACTTCAATGACGGCTTCCGTGTGGTAAACAACTGTGGTGATAGTGCAGGACAGACTGTTAAGCACATTCACTTCCACCTTATGGCAGGCAGAGATTTCACCTGGCCTGCAGGCTAATCCCAAAGAGGTAAAATAAAATGAAACGACCGATGCTTATTTCAGGCATAACAGCAACAGTTATAATGGCACTTTTAACGCTTATACCCAAAAGTGCCGCTGTTCTTGTTATCCTGTCAGCATCGGTCCTTGTTTTTTCCTCATTTTAAAAGGGCGTGGCAGGGACACCCTGTTAGCTTCATTTGTATGCATTGCAACAATAATTTCCGTCCTTTGCTTTTCTGCCTTTACAAGCGCCAAAATCACGCCCTGCCTTAAGCACCACAACACAATTACCGCAGTACAGGGCAAGGTAACCTCCTCACCAAGGCTTGAAAACGGTAACTATACCTTTACCATCAAGGCAGATAAAATCGGCAACGAAAAAGCAAGCCAAAGCATATCGGTTGTCTGCCCCACAGATGGTACGGACGTTGCACTTTATGACTACGTGTACCTTGGTGATGCTCATCTGTATATACCCACCGACGACAAGGGTGATTTTGCATTTAATTGCATCGCAGATGGAAGCCTTTTAAACGCCTACCCTGACAGAATAATTGTGCTCAACACCTGCAAGAGAACACCCTTTTATTACTGTCTTAAGGCAAAGGAAGTTATCACCAACAAAATAAACGCTTCTTTAAGTGACAACAATGCAGGACTTCTGTCAGGAATGCTGTTTGGTGACAAAAGCGGTATAGACAACAAAATTGCAAGTGCATTCCGCAATAGCGGCATTGCCCACCTGCTTGCAGTATCAGGTCTTCATACTGCGCTATGGTGCGGTATGCTTATGTCAATATTAAAGCTTTTCAAGGTCAACAACAGCATTTCTGTTGTTCTGTGCCTTATATTCCTTGTCTGCTTTTGCAGCATTTCAGGCTTTACACCATCGGTAATCCGAGCCTCGCTTATGACCGCCTGTGGTATGCTTGCCCCGCTTGTCAAGCGTCGGGCAGACTCCCTAAACAGCCTCGGTCTTGCAGTTACTGTTCTGCTTATTACAAACCCCTACACGGTACAAAGCATCAGCTTTCAGCTCTCTGCAGCAGCTACCGTGGGTGTGCTTTTATCCGCACCTGTTACAAACAAAATATTTAAACGCTTCAAGGATATTCCCATAAGGCAGCTACGCTCGGTAGTAATTTACGTGCTATCCTCAATAGTGCTCAGTCTTTTTTCAGGCTTATTCACCCTTCCTGTTTCTGCATATCACTTCGGTGTTACAACGCTGTTGTCACCCATTGCAAACGTTCTGTGCGTAAAGCCTGCATTCTACGGTATGCTTTCAGGCACACTTGCAAGCCTGCTTTCATTTATACCCACAACAATAACCAAGGCAATTTCCTTTGCCGTATTTGACGTAACAGAGCTTATTCTTGACCTTGTGTCATCCGTTGCAGGGCTGATTTCAGAAGTAAGGCTTTGCACAATCCCCGTGCACAAGCAATGGCTCCTGCTCGGCATTGCTATAGGTGCCGTAATATTATCAATCGGTGGCATCATTTACAAAACCAAAAGCAAACGAATTGTAATACCAATAACAGCAGCCGGCGTTGTTTTATCCTTGTTCACCTGCATTTTAACACCGCTTGCAGTGCCACAGCACAAAAGCACTCTCACGGTGCTTTCTGCAGGCAACAATCTTTGCTTCGTCGTAAGGTGCGGCACTCACTATGCCCTGCTGACCAACACAAAGCAAGCTCTGCCCGCAGAGCTTTATAATTACCTGCCCAAGGCAACAAGCGAAAGCCTTGATTTATACGTAACAACCTACCTTAACAAATCAAATCTTTATTCACTTGAGGTAATCGGAGAGCGCTTCTCTCCCGAGGAAACACACGTTACACCAACAATCGCATCACTCTGCCGCACACAGGACATTACACCTCCCCAAAACACTATTGTAAAAACCCACGGCAAATACAGTCTGAGCAATGAAATAACCATTGAAATCATTGACACGTACCCGGGTCAGTATGCTATAATAAGGGGTAATAAAAAGACGGCGTACATACACATTTTCGGCAACACCGCAATTGAAGAGGTCACCGATATATCACAGGCAGATATCCTCGTATACAACGGTAGTGTGCCTGACGTGGTACAGCCGCAGGTTGACTCAATCATCATAAGCGGTGATATTGAGCTTTACACAAACGATAAAATGCCACACCTTGCTTCACGGTGCAGCAGCCTGTACCTTACCGCAAGTGATGGCAGCGTTCAGATAGATTTATAAGGAGCAGCTATGGCACAGTTCAATGAAGATGCTTTAAAAAAGCAAATCAAAAGCGGTGAATTTGCCCGTGTTTATTTCATTTACGGCAACGAGGGCTACCTTAAGCAGCACTATGCCACAATGATTTGCAACACAACCGTCAGCAAGGATTTTGCAGACTTCAACCTGAAAAAGCTTGACGGCAAGGACACCTCACTTAATGAAATATATGACTGTATCTCATCATTTCCTATGATGAGTGATTACTCCTGCACACTTGTAAAGGACTATACTCTTACTGACTTTGTAGGTGACCGAGGCAAGCTTGACAGCGAGTTTGAAGCAGTTATCACCGACATTCCCGAAACCTCTGTGCTTGTGTTCTGGATGGATACAATTGAGGTAGACGAAAAAAACAGCAAGTGGTCAAGGCTTATTAAATTATTTGATGAGCTTGGCGTTTGCGCCAAAATTGACAAGCGCACACGCTCTGCACTTGAAAAGCTTCTTGTTTCATCTGCTGCCAAAAAGGGCTGCACCCTTTCAAGGGACAACGCCACATACATAATCAACCTTGTTGGCGAGGATATGAGCACCCTGCAGAACGAGCTTCACAAGGTTTGTGCCTTTGCAGGCTCAGGTGAAATAAACCGCGACCACATTGACAAAACGGTTATTGTATCTGTTGAAACAAAAATATTCCAGCTTTCACGAATGATAGTCAAGGGTGAGGCTGATCAGGCATTTGAAAACCTTGGCAATCTTTTCAAGCTCCGCGAGGAGCCTATTGTAATACTGAGTGTCCTCGCGAAGGCATTTGTTGATATGTACCGCGTGAAGGCTATCAAGGAAACAGGCGTTCCCTATTCACGACTTTCCGAGGATTTCCCCTCTGCATATAAGGGCAGGGGCTTTGTTCTTGACAATGCCGCAAACGACGGCAAGGGCTATTCAATCACACAGCTCAAAAACGCAATGGACATTCTCTCCGATGCAGACAGGCGTCTGAAATCCACAGGCGAGGACGGAAAAACCGTTATTGAAGAGCTTATTTTAAGGTTGTTGAGGTTATAATGATTAAAATTGACCGTGTTGTTATTGTTGAGGGGCGTTATGACAAAATAAAGCTGTCATCTGTAATTGATGCTGTTATTATTGAAACAGAGGGCTTCGGAATATTCAATAACAAGGAAAAGCAAGGCTTAATACGCCGTCTGGCAGAAGCAAAAGGCTTGCTGATACTCACAGACAGCGACTCTGCAGGCTTCAAAATACGTTCATTTATCCGCGGAATGGTTCCTGCAGAGCAAATAAAGCACGCTTATATCCCCGATATTTTCGGCAAGGAAAAGCGAAAGACAGAGCCATCAAAAGAGGGCAAGCTTGGTGTTGAGGGAATCAGACCCGAAATCATAATTGAAGCATTAGAAAAAGCAGGTGTACTCTGCGAGGAGGTTGAGGACACACCTCGTCGCGAAATCACCAAGCTTGATTTATATGAGGATGGACTTTCGGGCAAGCCCGACAGCGATGCCTTAAGGAAAAAGCTTTTGAAGCACCTTGACCTGCCCGAAAGACTTACTTCAAACGCCCTTGTGCAGATACTCAACACCTTTCTCACCTTCGAGCAATACAAAACAGCAGTTAAGGAAATTAAAAATGGTTAACAAAAACGACGAATTCAAATTGAATATAACCGGCTACACCTCCGAGGGCGGCGGTGTAGGAAAATACGACGGACAAGCCATTTTCGTTGAAAATACTGCCGTTGGTGATGAAATTCTCTGCCACGTTATCAAGGCAAAAAAGACCTATGCCGTTGGTAAAGCAATAAAAATCATAAAACCATCAAATCACAGAATCGAGCCTGAATGCGTTGCATTTAAATCCTGTGGCGGTTGTTCATTTGCACATATAACTTATGAGGAAGAATTAAGCCTTAAAGCACAAAAGGTTAAAGACGCTTTCGCCCGAATTGGTGGATTAGAGCCACCATTTGCACCCATTATTGCGTCCCCTTCCGTATGGCGTTACCGTAACAAGGCACAATACCCTATCCGTCGTGACGGCAGCACACTCAACATTGGCTTTTATGCTAAAAAAAGCCACCGCGTAATTGATGGCGGTGACTGTCTTCTTCAACCCGAGGAATTTACACAGATTGTTGAAATTGTCAGGAATTGGATAAACAGAAATTCTGTTACAGTATATAGCGAAACCACCTGTAAGGGCCTTGTAAGGCATTTATATCTTCGCAAGGCATTTGCCACAGGCGAGATTATGGTGTGCCTTGTTATTAACGGCAGCACAATCCCTGCACAGGACCAGCTTATAGATAAATTATCCACAGTTAAGGGCTTTAAAACACTTATACTTAACATAAACC
>JAGBTL010000129.1 GCA_017631355.1 Clostridia bacterium | reverse complement strand
GTTGCATAGCCACAGATAGCCATTGCTTCTACGATACAGTGTGGGTCACCTAAAAGAACTGAACGGACCATGAATGCACCCGGGTCACCCTCGTCGGCATTACATACAACATATTTCTGATCTGCCTTGTTGGCAGCTGTGAAGCTCCACTTTCTACCTGTGGGGAATCCGCCGCCGCCACGGCCACGAAGACCTGAATCAATAACTGTCTGGATAACCTCCTGGGGAGTCATCTCTGTGAGAGCCTTTGCAAGTGCTGCATAGCCGTCATATGCAATGTACTCTTCAATATTTTCAGGGTCAATAACACCGCAGTTACGGAGAGCAACACGGTGCTGCTTTTTATAGAAGTTTGTTTCGTTAAGGGGCTTAACTGATTCAGCCTCAACTGTCTCACTGTAAAGAAGTCTCTTTACAATACGACCCTTAAGAAGATGCTCTTCAACGATTTCGGGAATGTCTTCAACATTAACCTCGCTGTAGAAGCAGCCTTCGGGGTAAACAATCATAATGGGACCGAGAGCACAAAGACCAAAGCAACCTGTTCTTACGACTTTGATTTCCTCTTCAAGGCCTTTTTCCTTAATGTTGGCATTGAGAGCGTCGATAATATCGTTGCTGTGGCTGGAGGTACAACCGGTACCGCCGCAAACAAGTACATGAGAACGATACATTTATTTTTCCTCCTTATTCGGTTACAGCGCCAACAGTATATTCTGCAACAACTGTACCATTAACAAGGTGATCTGTTACAACCTTAACTGCTTTTTCTGCTGTCATCTGTACGTAAGTTACCTTTTCCTTACCGGGCTCGTAAACCTCAATAATGGGCTCATACTGGCACATACCAATGCAGCCTGTCTGAGCAATAGCAACATTTTTAACATTTCTTTTCTCAACCTCTTCTGTGAGAGCCTTGAGAACGGGACGTGCACCTGCTGCGATACCGCAGGTTGCCATACCAACCACTACTCTGATACCGTCGTTGCCTTCAGCGTCACGTGCGGCAATCTGAGCCTGTGCTTTTTCTTTTATAGCAAGTAACTCTTCAAGTGATTTCATGTTATTTAGTCCTTTCGTTAATTCTTAAATAATTCGTCTGTCTGTTCCTTCAGATGACCCTCAATCCACATCATAACGGATGGCTCCGAAAGGGGCACGCCGTCAAGGATCTGCTTAATCTCCGCCGAGGAGAACTTAAACTCGCGGTCATCGACTGAACGGATATAGATGAAATCTTTATCCTCGTTCATGGAAACTATTGTTGAAATAGTTGCCTCCATATCACCCACAGGAGTAAAATCAATGCTGTCTGTTTTAAAGAGTGCCTCCACCCTTGTGCCAACACCGACCTGCGATTCAATAGTGAACCTGCCGCCTGTCTGCTCAGCCGCCATTTTGAAAAGCGGAATACCCATACCAACCTTGCGAGTTGTTCTTGTTGTAAAGAATGGGTCCTGAACGTTTCTGACCTGCTCCTCGGTCATTCCCCTGCCGTTATCATAGATTCCGATTAAAAGCTCTTTTTTAACCGTATCCTCTCTGATAACAATTTCGGTAAGGGCTGCACCGGCAGCGATAGAATTCTGGGCAATATCAAGAACGTTAAGTGATAATTCGCGCATAACGCTTAGTTCATATATTTTGCAAGGATACCGGGAACGTCGTCTGCTGTAATCTTGCCGTAAACCTCACCGTTAACAGTAAGAACAGGTGCAAGACCGCACGCACCGATACAACGACATTCTTCAAGTGAGAACTTGCCGTCTGCAGAGCACTCACCGGGCTCAATACCGAGAATCTCAACAATTTTGTCTGTAAGCTGCTGTGCACCCTTAACGTAGCAAGCAGTACCAAGACAAACAGAGATGTCATATTCACCCTTGGGTGAAAGTGAGAACTGTGCATAGAAGGTAGCAACACCGTACACCTTCTCAAGCGGCACGTCCATTCCCTCTGCGATCATGATCTGTACCTCGCGGGGGAGATAGCCGTAAATACCCTGTGCCTCCTGCATTACGTGCATGAGCTGGCTCTTGTCGCCCTTGCATTCTGCAATAACTGCGTCAAGCTTTGCCTTCTGCTCAGGAGTGCCGTTGAAGGGTATTGTGCTTAATTTCTTTACCATTCAGATTTCCTCCATTCGAAATATACTCTTAAAAATAAAAGCATTTTGGTTGGCAGATTTTACTGCCGTAGTTGTACATATAAAAATACATAAACATACATTATGAATTATATCACACAAAAACAATTATTGTCTATACATAAAAGCGAAAAAAGTCGTTTTTTTGATATTTTTTTAACATTTTTATATATTGCACAAATCAAAGCAGTAATTTTCTATACAAAATGATTCCTGCCCTGCCCCAAAAGAACTTTTAAAACAGCTTTTTCTGTGATAAAATTACTATTGTATATAATATTGATTTATAGGAGGACCTATATGAAAATCAGTGAAATTAAAAATATTCTCAATGCAGAGCTTATCTGTGGAGAAGAGTTTATTGAAAACGAAGTGTTTACCGCCTGCGGTAGCGATATGATGAGTGACGTGCTTGCTTACGTTAAGGAGCAGGCCGTGCTGCTTTCCGGTCTTGTTAACCCTCAGGTTGTCCGCACCGCTGAAATGATGGATATGAAGTGCATTGTTTTTGTGCGCGGCAAAACGCCCGACCCCGATATGATTGAGCTTGCAATTGAGCGTGATATTGTTCTCCTTGGAACAAAGCTTGAAATGTTTACCGCCTGCGGTCTTCTTTACAAGAACGGCTTAAAAGGAGGCAGCGGAATCTGATGGAACCAATTTCATTGCACTATGATGTAAGCGGAACTGATTTTACCTGTGCCGGTGAGGCATCGGGCAAAATCAAAAAGACTCTTAAGGAGCTTGGCTTCCCTGCATCATTGACAAGAAACGTTGCCATTGCAGTATATGAGGGCGAAATAAATATGGTAATCCACGGTGGCGGCGGTGTTATTGACGTGGTCATTACACCTGAATGCATTTCCATGGAGCTTGCCGACCAAGGCCCCGGTATCCCCGACGTTGCACTTGCAATGCAGGAGGGCTACTCAACTGCACCCGACAACGTTCGCCAGTTAGGCTTTGGCGCAGGTATGGGTCTGCCAAACATTAAAAAATATACCGACGAAATGATTATTGATACCGAGGTCGGTAAGGGAACAACCATTAAGCTTAAGGTTTTCGTAAAATAAACAGGAAAGGAGTATTTTATGGAACGCTACTTCCATTCAGTACGACTTGACAAGGACAAATGCCGTGGCTGCACAAACTGCATCAAGCGTTGTCCTACTCAGGCTATACGTGTGCGTGAGGGCAGAGCTCACATTATTGACGAGCGCTGTATCGACTGTGGTGAATGCATCAGGGTTTGCCCACACCACGCCAAATACGCAGCACGTGATTCACTTGAACAAATAAACAAATTCAAATATAAAATTGCACTCCCTGCCCCTGCACTTTACGGGCAGTTCAACAACCTTGATGATATAAACATCATTCTTAACGCCTTGCCCCAGCTGGGCTTTGATGCCGTTTTTGAGGTATCGAAGGCAGCAGAGCTTGTTTCCGAGGCAACAAGACTTTACATAGAAACACAGCCACACGAGAAGCCGATTATATCCTCAGCTTGCCCTGCGGTTGTGCGCCTTATCAGAGTCTGCTTCCCCGAGCTTATTGACAACATCTGCCTTGTAAACGCCCCTGTTGAGGAGGCGGGCAGACTTGCACGAATCAAGGCTGTTCAGAAAACAGGTCTTTCCCCCGAGGAAATCGGAATTTTCTTTATAACACCCTGCCCTGCTAAAATGACCTCCTTCAAGCAGCCCATTGGTGTAAACAAGTCCAACATTGACGGCGCAATTGCTATCAACGATATTTACCCTGTGCTTCTTAAGGCAATGGAAAGCCTTGATGCCTCCGACGACCTTAAGGCTATGCACGAATCCGGTGTTATCGGCATAAGCTGGGCAACAAGCGGCGGCGAGGTTTCCGGCACACTTAACGACAACACTCTTGCAGCAGACGGCATTGAAAACTGCATGAAAATACTTGAAGAGGTGGACCGCGGCAACCTTGATTCCATTGACTTCATTGAGCTCAACGCCTGTCAGGGCGGTTGTGTCGGTGGCAGCCTGACGGCTGAAAACCCCTTCATTGCAAAGTCACGCCTTATGAAGCTGCGCAGATACAATCCCGTATCCTGCAACCATCTTGGCACAAAGGAATTTCCCCGCGAATTGTTCTGCGACATTCCCATAGAGCCCAACGACGAGGTTATGAAGCTTGCTGACAACGTAAGCGAGGCAATGGCTCGTATGGCAGAAATGAAAAAGCTGCTTGACACCCTGCCGGGACTTGACTGCGGCACCTGTGGTGCTCCCTCCTGCAAGGCTCTCGCAGAGGATATTGTGCGCGGCTATGGTCACCCCGATGACTGCGTTTTCCGTTTGAGAGAGAACCTTCACGAAATTGACACAGCCGAGGAGCTGAGCAGAGTAATTCCTGCACCCTTCAGAAAAAAAGAGGATTGATTATATGACAGTTGACGTTTTACAAAAGGAGCTTGGGCTCACCTACCTTTGTGGTGAGAGCATTGCCAACGAAAAGGAAATTGACGGCTGCTATTGCGGTGACCTGCTTAGCTGGGTAATGTCACGAGCACAGGCAGGCAACGTATGGTTGACGGTTATGGGCAACATAAATTCAATCGGTGTGGCTGTGCTTGCAGATATATCCTGTATTATCCTTACAGAAAATGCAGCACTTGACGAGGATGCAAAAAAGCGTGCCGAGGAAAATGACGTGGTTATACTTACCACAAGCAAAAACGCATATCAGCTTGCAGCCGAGATTTCAAAAGTGATATGAAAACTGCATACGACTTACATATACACTCCTGTCTGAGTCCCTGCGGTGATATGGATATGACCCCCAACAACATAGTTAATATGTCAAAGCTTATGGGGTATGACATAATCGCCCTGACAGACCACAACACCTGCGGCAACTGCGAGGCTGCCATGAAGGTTGGTGAGTCTGTGGGCATTACCGTAATACCGGGCATGGAGCTGTGCACCGCAGAGGAGGTCCACGTTGTTTGCCTGTTCCCCACCCTTGAGGATGCGAAGGGCTTTTCCGACTACGTTTACCAGACCCTGCCACCCATAAACAACAAGCCGAAGATTTTCGGCGAGCAGGCTATATGCGACGAGAACGACAACATAGTAGGCTATGAGGAAAAGCTCCTTATAACCGCATCGGGCATAAGCACCGCAAAAGCGGTTGAGGAGGTTGCCAAATTCAACGGCATCTGCTACCCTGCCCACATTGACCGTTCATCCTTCAGCGTGCTTTCAAACCTCGGTGTAATTGATGAAAGCTTCGGCTTTAAATGTGCTGAAATATTTGATATTGAAAAGGCTGACGAGCTGAAGGCAAAGCACCCCATACTGAACGATATGCGGATTGTGACCGATTCGGATGCACATTACCTTGAAAATATGCGCATTCCCGAAAAATGCTTCATCCACCTGCCCGACCACAAAATTGAAACCATGTTAGAATGGCTGAAACAATAAAAAAAGCGACCCTTGTGGCACCCTCCGTAAGGAAGGTGCCCCAATGGGTGGCTCTTGTATCTAAACTGAATAATTGATATACGTTTTACGGTATAGCTATTGGCTATGCCGTTTTTTGTTGTTACACACCT
>JAGBTL010000128.1 GCA_017631355.1 Clostridia bacterium | reverse complement strand
TAGTAAAGTGCCATATTTTCAACGGATTTTACGGCATTTTTCAGCTTTCCCTCGTATTTTTCAAAATCCGCACCCCATTTTTCCCGTCGCTGTGCCTCGTCTATATAGCCCTGATGCATTTTTATGTTATCGGTAATGTTGCTTTCCTCGTTTTTTGTTTCAGCCTTCTGCCGCAATGCATTTGTGTAGCAGGCAATTGCCTGTGCCTTAATTGCCTCCTCGTGGTATGCAAGGGGCATTTCTGCTGCCACGCTGCCGCAGACGTATTCAAGCATATCCATTTCAACGCTTTTGTTTTCAGCAGTTCTGAAAACGGTTATTGTGTCGCTTTGCTGCAGTAATGGGGCAGAAGTGGTGGCCTCTGTCGGTGATTGGGTAACCACCATTGCGTAGCCCTCCTGGGCAGGGCTTATCATTGCCACGGGTATGCATATCATTGCCAAGGCTGATAGTATAATGAGTAGTGCATATTTTTTCATAATTTACCGTCCTTTTGCTTATTGATGATTTTTAGTTGACATTATCGTTATAATGTTATAAAATAATATGAATTATTGTTTAAAAGTATGATTTGTTTTTAGATTAACGAAAGTATGAGGAGTGATAATATGCATTCTTTTATTGATCCTGTTTCAACAAAGGATTTTTCAGGTCTTTGCGACGAGCTTAAGGAATACAGCAGTGTTCCTGCTGAATATTTTGACCGCTTTGAGGTTAAGCGTGGTCTTCGCAACCGCGACGGCAGCGGTGTTATGGCAGGCCTTACAAAGGTTTGCTCAGTTGAGGGCTATTATATTGAGGACGGTGAGAGAAAGCCTGTTGAGGGCAAGCTCAAATACCGCGGTATTGATATAAACGAAATTGTTGAGGGCTGTGTTAAGGAAAACCGCTTCGGTTTTGAGGAAACTGTATGGCTTCTTCTTTTCGGTCACCTTCCCACAAGGGATCAGCTTGAAAAGTTTAAGGGTATTATCGGTGAGTCACGTGACCTTCCTGAGGATTTCATTGAGGATATGATTATGAAGGCTCCCTCGCCCAACATCATGAATAAGCTTGAAAGATCAGTTCTTTCACTTTATTCCTACGACCAGAACCCCGATGATCTTTCAATTGACAACGTGTTAAGACAGAGCATTCAGCTTATTGCTCAGCTTCCCACAATCATGACCTATGCATATCAGGTTAAGAGAAGATACTACCTCAAAAAGAGTATGTACCTTCACCCCATTAAGCCTGAGCTTTCAACAGCGGAGTCAATTCTTTACCACACACGTTCAAACCGCAAGTTCACAGATGAAGAGGCAAAGCTTCTTGATATTTGCCTTATGCTCCATGCAGAGCACGGCGGCGGTAACAACTCTGCTTTTGCTACACGTGTGCTTACGTCAAGCGGCACAGATACATATTCTGCTATTTCAGCAGGTATCGGTTCCCTTAAGGGTCCCCGTCACGGTGGTGCAAACATCAAGGTTACCGAGATGCTTAACCACCTCAGAAATGACGTTGAGGATATCACCGATGCAGATCAGGTTGCAGATTTCCTCAAAAAGGTTATCAACAAGCAGGCGGGTGACCGCAGCGGTCTTGTTTACGGTATGGGTCACGCGGTTTACACACTCAGCGACCCCCGTCAGATAATCCTTAAGCGTGAGGCTCTCAAGCTTGCTGAGGAAAAGGGCTATGGCGATCAGTTCAAGGCACTTGAGCTTATTGAAACACTTACCCCCGAAATCTTCGCGCTTGAGCGTAACAACACAAAGAAAATCTGTGCAAACGTTGACCTTTATTCAGGCCTTATTTACGAGATGCTTGGCATCCCCGAGGATCTTTACACTCCCTTGTTTGCAGTTGCTCGTGTGGCAGGCTGGTCTGCTCACCGAATTGAGGAGCTTATTTCAGGCAACAGAGTTATAAGACCTGCTTACAAGAACGTGTCAACACCAAAGGATTACGTTACAATTGACGAGCGCATTTCAGGCTTCAAGAATTCACCTGTATACGTTCCCATTGAAGAAAGATAATATTCCTTGAAAGGATTTTTATTATGAATAAGCTTAAAGGTTCATCATCTGCTATCAAGATGAAATATCTGCTTTTTGTTTTTGCAACAGTTTTCCTTGTTGCATTGCCCACAAGAGTTTATCAGCTTCTTGCATTGGTTAACACTCAGAACGGCTTTTTTGAGAACGGCGATATCACCATTCCCGTGCTTTATGCAGTTCTCTTTGTTTTCGTTCTGCTGTTTATGATGCTCAGCTTTCTTAGCAAGGAGGTTCCGTCACCAAAGCTTCCCACAGGCAAAAACCCTGTTCTTGGTGCAACCTCAATCGTTATGATTGCAGGTCTTGTGTGGGACATTATTGCCATTGAAAACCTTGTTGTTCCCAAAACAGGTATGGATTTCAATATGGGCATTTTCACAAGCCTTCTTAAGGCAAACGTACAGGATAACGGCGGAGTTTTGCTTATATTACAGTTTGTATTTGCAATCTTTGCAATCTTCTATTTCCTTGTGTTTGCCATCAGTCACCTTAACGGCAAGGGCTCTTATAAGGAGTTCAAGCTCCTTGCGCTTTCACCCCTTTGCTGGTGCATTACAATGCTTGTTTCAAGGCTTATGAAGGCAGTAAGCTTCATTACTGTTTCCGAGCTTTTGTTTGAGATTTTTATGCTTGTGTTTGCAATGCTGTTCTTCCTTACCTTTGCACGTATTTCATCAGGCGTGTTCACCGAGGACAGTATGTGGGGTATCTACGGCTATGGTCTTTCTGCATGTCTTTTTGCAGGTCTTGTAACTATTCCCCGACTTGTTGCTGCATTCTCAGGTCTTGAGCCTGTTGAGGGTCACGACTTCAGCCTTGCACACCTTGCAATTCTTGTGTTCATTTTCTCATATATCGTTGCTTCTCTCGGCGTTGGCTTTAAGGACGGCATTTCAAACAGAAAAACTGTTACTGAAATTGACCTTCCCGATGAGGATATCATCATTTCAAAGGGCAGCGTTGGTGCATTCATTGCAGAGGTTGATGAAATTTCTGAGGATGAGGACAATGCGGAGGAATTCTTTGCCGAAGAGCCCGCCTATGCTGACGAGGATTTACGCGAAGCTGTTTCTGACAAGCGAGCTGAAAAAACACGTAATTTCTTTGAGGGTCTTGATGAGGCTTCCGTTGAGGAGTCTGCAGAGGAAATCGTTGCTGAGGAAATTGCAGAGGAGCCTGTTGCTGAAGTAATTGAGGAGGCACCTGTGATTGAGGAAATCGCAGAGGAGCCTGTTCAGGTTATTGAAGAGGACGAAATGCCCAAAAAGTTTTTCGGCAAGCGTAAAGAGGAATCAGAGCCTGAGGTAATCAAGCCCATATCACTTGCAGATATGAGAAAAAATAAAGATAAATAAGTTTCATTCTACGGGCAGGAGAAAATATAATGTTTCTTTCCAATATGACAATGGCCGCCCAGCAGGTTTTGATATTGTATCTGATTGTTGCGGTCGGCTTTGTAGCCGACCGTTTGCATGTTTTTGGCGAATCTACTGCTAAACGGTCAAATGATTTGTTGTTCTATATCGTTACACCTGCTGTAATGATTCAATCCTTTATGAATATGGAGTTCAAGATTGAAACGGCAGGAGCATTTTTCATTGCATTCCTTTGTATGAGCGGTACGCTCACCGTTGCCAATCTCATAGCGGTGCCGTTCTTTAACAAGAGCGGTGAAAACAAGGCTGTTTTCAAATATGCATCCGGCTATGGTAATATGGGCTATATGGCGCTGCCTCTTTGTCAGGCAATGCTTGGCTCCGAGGGTGTGTTCTTCTGCTCAGCAGGAGTGGTAGCCTTTAACATTTTGTCCTTTACCCACGGTATATGGGTTATGACAAGGGATAAGGGCAAAACCAAATTTGATTTTAAAAAGCTGTTTTTCAACCCCGGTGTTATATCAGTGCTCATAGGTATGCCTATATTTATTTTCGGCCTTGATTTACCCGACGTTGTTGATTCTGCTGTTAATTACGTGGCAAGCCTTAACACGCCGCTTGCAATGATTTTCTTCGGTACCTATATTGCGAATACCGACCTTAAAACTATGTTCAGCGTTAAGGAAAACTATATTGTTGCGTTCCTTAAGCTGATAGCCTTACCCCTTATAATGCTTGGCGTATTGCGACTTTGCGGTGTTACAGGTGTGCTGCTTACAGCCTGCATTATTTCTGCGGCAGTCCCAAGCGCAAACAATACTGTAATGTTCTCCGCAAAGTACGGTAACGATACAGGTGTTGCATCAAAGGTGGTTACCTTCACGTCTGTTTTGTCGGTGCTTACCATACCCGTTATGGTTGCCCTGAGCAAGCTGGTGTGAAATATAATATTGTAAATACGGACAAAATAATTTATAATAAACCTATAAATTATACGGAGTGATAGTTATGAAGCTGGTTATTGGTATTGTCAACAGTGACGATGCAGGCGATTTGCTTGCTGAAATTACACAGGCGTCCTTTCAGGCAACCAAGCTTGCAACCTCAGGTGGCTTCCTGAAAATGGGCAACGCTACCATACTTGTGGGTGTGGATGACGAAAAGGTTGATGAGGTAATCGGAATTTTCAAAAATTGTTGCTCAAGAAGAACACAAATGGTGTCAACAACACCTCCCTTTATGGGTGAGGGCTTTCTCAGTGCAGCCCCCGTTGAGGTTACAATCGGTGGCGCAACCCTTTTTGTTGTTGACGTTGAACAGTTTATGAAGATATGAGTGAATCAGTAAATTTTTCTGAAAAGGTTTTAGAAAGCCTTGACAACCTGTTCGTTGACGGCAGGTGTCCCCACGCCTTGTTAATAGACGGTGGCAGCGAGCTTCAGCGAGCTGCTCTTGCACGCCTGGGTGCAAAGATGATTGTTTGCTCGAATCAGGAGCGGACACCCTGCGGTGCCTGTGAAAGCTGCCGTAAGGCAGACGAGGGCATTCATCCCGACATTATTACCGTAGCAAAGCCTGACGACAGAAAGTCCTTTGCCAAGGCAGACGTAAAGAAAATGGTGGCAGACGCTTACCTTACACCAAACGATTCTGATAAAAAGGTGTACATCATTTCCGAGGTTCAGCAAATGACCGAGGAAAGTCAGAATCTTTTGCTTAAAATACTTGAGGAGCCACCGACCTATACCGCATTTATACTGACCTCTTATACGGCAAATGCAGTTATCGGCACGGTTTTGTCAAGAGTGTCACGCATACGCCTTGGTAAAAGCGAGGATACGGTATATGGTGAAAAGGCGGCAGAGGTTGTTCGTGCACTTTCTGTTGCAGTAAATTCACCTTATGAATATGAAAAAATCAAGGCAACGGCTCCAATGGACGGCAACAAAAAGCTTGCCGTTGAGGTGCTTGAGCTTTTCATTGCCGTGTTGAGAGATGCTGTTTCTCTTAAATCCGGCGGTAAAATATTATTAAACGATTTTTCGGAGCAGAGTGAGGCTTTGTCACAAAGCAATACGTTGAAAAGATTGTTGGATATGTACGACGTTGTGTGCGGAATCTATCGTTCGGTAGATAACAATCCCAACTATACCTTGCTTTCAGCGGTGCTCTGCGCAAGATTATAAAATGGAGATTATTTATGGCAGAAGTAGTAGGTGTACGCTTTAAGGAAAACGGAAAGGTGTACTATTTTGACCCCGATTCAAAAAAATATTCAAAGGGTGATGACGTTATCGTTGAAACTGTCCGCGGTATTGAGTGCGGTCAGGTTGCAGCAGGTAACAATACCGTAAGTGACGAGGAAATCATCCACCCGCTCAAAAAGGTTGTAAGACCTGCAAATAAGGAAGACCTTAAGACTCTTGAAAGTAACCGCCGCAAGGAGGCGGAGGCGTTTGAGTTCTGCGAAAAAAAGGTTGAGGAATTAGGGCTTCTTATGAAGCTTGTTGAGGTTGAGTGTACCTTTGACGGCAGTAAAATTCTTTTCTACTTTACTGCAGATGACCGCGTTGACTTCCGTGAGCTTGTTAAAATTCTTGCAGCACAGTACAGAACACGCATTGAAATGCGTCAGATCGGTGTGCGCGACGTTTCCAAAATGCTTGGTGGACTTGGTATCTGCGGCAGACCCTTCTGCTGCTCACAGTTCCTTGATGATTTCCATCCTGTGTCAATTAAAATGGCTAAGGAGCAGGGTCTTTCACTTAATCCCACCAAAATCAGCGGCACATGTGGCAGATTGCTTTGCTGCCTGAAATATGAGCAGGAATCCTACGAATATCTTAACAAAATAACTCCTCGTGTTGGCTCTGTTGTTGACACAAAGGAGGGCAGGGGAACTGTTACTGAAAGCAATCTTCTCACAGGAAAGCTTAAGGTTTGCCTTGACAGACGTCCCGAGGCACTCCCTGCAGAATATACCCGCAAGGAAGTAAAGCTTGTTCGCAAGCCCAAAGCATCTGCGGAGGCTGAAATTCCTTCGGATTTGGAATAATAAACAGTTTTTGCTATCAAAAAATATACAATTTATCTATTGATTTATTGAAAATATGTGCTACAATAAAACAAAAAAGCAAGGAGGTAAACGCAAATGGCATACAAAATTACTGACGCTTGCATTTCTTGCGGCGCTTGTGAAGCTGACTGCCCCGTTGAGGCAATCTCTGAAGGCGATGGCATCTATGTAATCGACGCTGACGCATGTATCGATTGTGGTGCTTGTGCAGGTTCTTGCCCTGTAGGTGCTCCTGTTGAAGACTAATTAATTCAAACGAAATAAATGCTCTGTAAGGCAAGCCTTACAGAGCATTTTTCGTTGTGGTCTGAACGTGCGTTATAAAAGTATAAAAATAATACAATAAATATTGTAAATTTTTTTACAAAGTATTTGTTTTTATATAATTATATGTTATAATAAAGCGATTATGGATACGTATCACTTAAAGTAAGGGGTGTTTTTTATGGCAATCAGTAAATTTATTGATATTACAGATTTTTCAAGAGAAGAATTGCGTGAGACCCTTAACCAGATTTCATACATCCGCGCCAACCGTAGCGTTTATGCCAATGACCTTGTTGGCAAAACTGTTGCAACGGCATTTTACGGCTGTGATTCTCTGAGTCAGAGGGCATTCTGCTCGGCAGTAGCACACATGGGTGGCTCCGTGGTTTCCTATGGTGAGATTAAGGGACTGTCCCTTAAGGATGCTGTAATTTCAATGAGTGCGGTTAATGATGCCATAGTTATTGACCACCCGCTTAAGGGTGCCGCAAGGGCTGCAGCTCTGTATGCAGACGTACCTGTTATAAATGCGGGTGATGGTGGCAGAGCGTATCCTGTAAGAACTCTTGCTGACGTTTCACAGGTGTGGGTGGATAAAAAGCACGTTTCAAATATGAAAATCGGCTTTTTAGGTGATTTCAGCAGCAACGCCTGTGCCAGGGGACTGCTTCAATGCCTTAACCTGTATAAGGGAAATGAGTTCTATTTCATTTCAGTAAACGGCAAGCCCTTGTGTGATGATTACATAGCGCTTATGGACAAAAGGGAAAAGCCCTTCGTTGTTTTTGACAACCTTTTTGATATTCTGCCGGAGCTTGACGTTCTTTATGTGACTAAGGTGGATAAATCATCATTTGACAGCGAAATAATGTATGAGGCACGCAAGCACAACTTCACCCTTGATGAGAGAATGCTTATGACCGCCAAGGAGGATTTGCTTATTATGCATCCGCTTCCCCGAGGCGAGGAGCTTGACGAGTCGGTAGATGCTGACCCGAGAGCAGGCTACTTCAGAGGGCAGGAAATGTTCAGCGTTGCCTGTAAAGCAGTTTTTTCAAAAACCATTTCACAGAAGGTGGGCAAGAACGTTACTCCTGGCTGGGAGGAGCCCACACACGATTGCTTCTGTGGCAAGGCGGATTGCATAACCTCAACTGAAAAATATCTGCCCGCATTGTTCAAGGAAACCTCTGACGGCAGATTGATTTGCAAATATTGCAACGGAGAATTGAAGAGGGATGAGTAAAAACGTTCTTATAATAAAAGGCTCTGCACGAAGGGATGGCTATTCCAACCGCTTGTGCGATGAGATAAGCAACATCTTCAAGGAAGATAACGTTACTGTTTTTGATGCCTACAAGGAAAGCCCGAAGCCTTGTACGGGCTGTAACAGCTGCGAAAAATCGGGCAAATGCGTGAGCCGTGACCTGGACAGCTTTTTTGAGGTGTTTGAAGCTGCGGATATCGTGGTTTTTTCAAGTCCGGTTTACAACGGAACCTTTACCTCGCCTGTAAAGACGTTGCTTGACAGGTTTCAGGTTTATTACACAGGCTTTTATGCCAACGGCAGGGTGCAGCAGATTAAAAAGCGCCGCAGGGCGTATCTTGTTGTATCAGCCGGCAGAGATGGTGAAAAAGCACTTCAATATATGCAATGGCAGCTTTCGTGTGCCTGCAGCATATTGAATCTTGAGTTAGTACAATCCTTTTTGTGTCCGTTCACGGACACGGAGCCGAGGTATGACCAGGCTCTCAGCGAAGTAACAAGGAGCTTACATAATGAAAAAACGCAGGAATAGAATATCAGCGTTGATAGTTTGCATTGCGGTGCTTTTGGGAGCATTGTGTGCAGGTGGTATCGCTGTATCTGTTACAAACGGCTTGTTTAAAAATAACACGCCCACATACATAAAGCTTGGTACAGAGCTTAACGGCATCATCAGAAGCGCCGAGGATTACGAGGCGTATATGTTTGACGTTGCCGAGCCCGGCACGCTGGTTCTCAGGCTCAACCATGAGGATTTCCTTGACTCCACAAAATCAGGCTGGACACTTTCGCTTTACAAGGTTATTGACGAGGCGGAAAAGGTTTACAAGGAGGTTGCTTATTTTGAGTCCTTCTGGAACGATATGACCTCCGACTGGGGTGAAACCGGTCTTGATAAGGGCACCTATCTTCTTGTGGTAAATCCGGGTATGTACTTTATTGAAAGCGAATACACTCTTTCAACGTTGTTCACACCTACCGATACCTTTGAGCGCGAGTATAACGATACAAAGGCGGACAGCACCTATCTTCAGGTTGGCTATGGTAAATACGGCGTTTCCTCACGCAGGACAGAGGGCACCGATATTGACTGGTATGCATTTGACCTTACTGAGGACAGCTGCATCAATATTTCATTTACACATCCTGACGGTACATTCCCGCAGGTTGGCTGGACAGTAACTCTTGTAAATGAAAATAACGACAAGATAACACAGTTCACCTCACGACTTACCGACCTTGTTCTGAAAACAGGCTCAATCGGTCTTAAGGAAGGCAGATATTACGTTTGTGTTGAGGCACAGCTTGAGCTTTGCGATACCTATACGCTTATTGTTGGTGCAGATAAGGCTGTCAACCACGAGTTTGAGCTCAACGATACTCCTGACGAGGCAATTGAGCTGCCACACAACTTTGAAATCAGCGGTAGCCTTGCTGACAGGCTTCTAAGCCTTGACAAGGATTACTATAAGTTCGGTGTTGAAAAGTACGGCTATATTGACTTCACATTCAGTCACGAGTTTCTTGATGGCAACAAGAACGGCTGGAACGTAAGAATCTTCAAGCCTCTTGAGGACGGCTCGTATTACGAGATTGTCCGTAAGGTTTCAAAGTGGAATGAAGAAGCACTTACCATTGAGGGTCTCGGTCTTGCACCCGGTGAATACTACGTATGTATTGATGGCGACTCAATGTCATATAACTCGGCAACATATACCTGCAAGTGGCAGTTTACCGAGGACAGCAGCTTTGAAAGCGAGCCTAACAGCACCTTTGAAACTGCTGAAAACATTGAAACACGTGCATATTATTACGGTGCAATAATTTCATCAGACGTTACCTATGATGAGGACTACTACAGATTCAATCTTGATTCAACCTCTCGCGTTTGTCTTGAGTTTGGTCACGAAAGATTGACAGGTAGTAACATCTGCTGGAATGCAAGCATTGTTGATGCTAACGGCAAAACAATGTGCACTCTCAAGTCTGCACTTAATGAGGGTCTTGTTTCAACACAGGTTGTAGAGCTGCCTGCAGGCACCTACTACGTAAAGGTTGAAACAGGTATGTACGGCTCTGAAATTCCATATTATTTCAAAGTGGTGAAATAATATGGCGTTCAAAAGAATATTAGCGGTTGCAGTAGGTGTTGCGGTGCTGCTGCTTTCAGGCTGTGCGCCTGCTACAACCCATAGCGGAAAAAGCAAGGTTATTGCTGCCTCCTTTTATCCTGTTTACATATTCACGCTCAACATAATTGACGGCGTGGACGACCTGTCCGTTGAATGTATGGCGGAGCAGAACGTGGGCTGTCTGCACGATTACACACTTACTGCGAAGGATGCAAAGCTCCTTAACGACGCAGACGTTCTTGTGACCAACGGAGCAGGTATGGAAGCCTTTGTTCAGGATTTGAGCGAAACAGCAGAAAATATTTATATAATTGATTCCTCTCAAGGAATAGCAACACTTTGTGATGAGCACAGTCACGAGACTGAAGAGTCTGAACACGACGAGGCAGAGCATAGTCATCAGCACGAGGAAAACGCTCATCTGTGGATGTCCGTTGGCAATGCAAAAAGTCAGGTGGCAAATATTGCGGAGGGACTTGCAAGAGTTTACCCCGAATATAAGGACCAGCTTTTCAGAAATCGCGATTTGTACGTTGAGCGACTGACACTTCTGCAGGGTGAGATAGAAAAGGCGTCGGAGCAGGTAAAGGACAAGCCTGTTGTAGCCTTTCACAATGCTTATGCTTACCTTGCACAGGATATGGGCTTTCACATTGCAGAAACAATTGAAAGCGACCACGGAGGAGAGCCCTCTGCAAAAAGACTTGCAGAGCTTAGTGCTCACATTGAGGAGCAGGGTGTAAGGGCCTTGTTTATTGAACCCAATTATCAGGGCAGCGCGGCAGCAATCCTTTCAGCGGAAACAGGTGTGGAAATATACACCCTGAACCCTATATTAAATGGTGCGGATTCGCTGACAGCGTATGAGGATATAATGAGCGAAAATATAGAAATTATTTTAAAGGCGGTGAAATAAATGGCATCTGAGAACGGCTGCGGTCTCTGTAAAATTCAGATAAATAATATAAGCGTTAAAAGAGGCGGCGAGGTTCTTCTTTCGGATGTTTCATTTCACCTGCATTGCGGTGAGCTGACAGCGGTTATCGGCGTTAACGGCGCGGGTAAAACCACCTTGGTTAAATCAATCCTTGGCGAAATCCGCCATGAGGGTCAGGTTACCTTTGAATCTCACCACGGTGAAAAAATCAGTAAAATTACAATAGGCTACGTGCCGCAGCACCTTGATTTTGATAAATCTGCTCCCATAAGCGTTGAGGATTTCCTCCTTGTGGGCAGAACAAACTCTCCTGTTTGCTTCAACAGGAAAAGGAAGCTGTCACAGGAGCTTGACAACGCCCTTGAGTCAGTTGGCTGTCTTGAGCTTAAAAAGAGAAGGCTCGGAGAGCTTTCGGGCGGTGAGCTTCAGCGCGTTATGCTTGTAAACGCATTGCACCCATTACCCGAGCTGCTTATTCTTGATGAGCCTGTTTCAGGTGTGGACGTTGCAGGCAGCGAGCAGTTTTATAAGGCAATTATGAACCTAAAAAAGAATTATCACATGGCTATCGCTATCGTTTCCCATGATTTGGGAATTGTTAAGGAGTATGCAGATAACGTTGTGCTCATAAACAAAACAGTTCTCAAAAGCGGTACCGCGCAGGACGTGTTTGGTTCACCCGAATTCAAGCAGACGTTTTTCAGCGTTGCGGAAGGGGGCGGTGATAAATGAGCGGCATATACGATATGCTTTCTGCTTTGCTTCCCTTTGCCTGGGCTGATTACAAATTTATGGTGAATGCCTTGCTTGCGGTTGTGCTCATTTCACCCCTTATGGGTATTCTTGGCACAATGGCGGTCAACAACAAAATGGCATTCTTTTCCGATGCACTCGGACACAGCGCTTTCACAGGAATTGCCTTGGGCGTGCTTCTTGGCATCAGAAATGAGCTGATTTCCCTTGTGGCATTCGGCGTGTTTATTGCCCTTGTGATAACACGAGTGAAGAACAGAGGCAACACCTCCTCTGACACGGTAATCAGCGTATTCTCCTCGGGTAGCGTTGCGGTAGGTCTGCTTGTGCTTTCTTACGGCGGCAGCTTTTCAAAATACAACTCTTACCTTGTGGGTGACGTGCTCAGCGTTACAAAGGGTGAGCTTCTTACGTTACTTATTACGCTCATTTGCGTTATCGTTATATGGGCGCTTATATACAACAAGCTTCTTGTTATTTCCGTCAATAAGGAATTGGCGGCAAGCCGAGGCATAAAAACCTCGCTTTACGAAAACATTTTTGTGATAGTGGTAGCCGTTGTGGTTATGCTGTCAATAAAATGGGTGGGCATATTGCTTATAAATTCATTGTTGATATTGCCTGCCGCTTCTGCCAGAAATCTGGCGAAAAACTCAAGACAGTACCTTGTGCTTTCAGTTGCAATTTCCCTTGTGGGTGCAATTTCGGGCTTGCTTATCTCCTTCTATGGAGATACCTCGGCAGGCGCTACAATAGTTACTGTCCTTACAGTGATTTTCTTTATAACTTACGCTATCGGTTCAAGAAAAAAATAATCCCGAAAGGAATGTATATAAATGTTATTTTCACAGGATATCGGTGTAGATTTAGGTACAGCCAACACCCTTGTTTTCGTTAAGGGTAAGGGTATTGTTATCAGAGAGCCCTCTGTTGTGGCTGTGGATGAAAGAACAAATCCCAAAACTGTTGTTGCCGTTGGTGCAGATGCTAAAAGAATGATTGGCAGAACTCCCGGCTCAATTACTGCAGTAAGACCCATTAAGGATGGTGTTATTGCCGACTTTGATATGACTGCGGATATGCTCAAGGCGTTTATCAAGCGTGCTATCAGCAGCTCACCCTTTAACCGCGCAAGGGTTATGATTTGCATTCCCTCAGGCGTTACAGAGGTTGAGCGCAGAGCCGTGCACGATGCTGCAAAGAGTGCAGGTGCAAGATACGTCAGCCTTATTGAGGAGCCTATGGCAGCGGCTATCGGTGCAGGTCTTCCTGTTCTTGAGGCAACAGGTAGCATGATTGTTGACATCGGTGGCGGTACATCAGAGGTCGCTGTCATTTCACTCGGTGATATTGTTACCTCAAAGTCCGTTCGTGTTGCAGGTGACAACTTTGACGAGGCAATTATTTCCTACGTTAAGCGAACCTTCAACCTTCTTATCGGTGAGCGTTCAGCGGAGGATATTAAGCTGAAGCTTGGCTCTGCTTATCCTTACGAGGGTGAGGCTGCAATGGAAATCAAGGGCAGAAACCTTATTGACGGTCTTCCCAAATCTGTTGAAATTACAAGTGAGCAGGTTCGTCAGGCTCTTGCAGACCCTGTTGATGAAATTCTTGACTCTATCCGCTACACGTTGGACAGAACTCCCCCCGAGCTTGCAGCAGACATTATCGAAAGAGGCATCACGCTTACAGGTGGCGGTGCACTTCTTCGTGGTCTTGACAAGCTTATTGCGGCAGAAACAGGTATGCCTGTAAGGGTTGCTGAAAACCCCTTGGACTGTGTTGTTAACGGCACAGGCATCTGCCTTGAAAAGGATTTACTCGGATTTGATAAAAGATAAGGGATTGAAATAATGAAAAGATTTTTACAAAGCGGTAGCTTTAAGACCCTTGTTGTAATAACTGTTGTGGTTCTTTTAGGTGTTTTGTGCGCGGCTGTCAGCCGTAATGCATCATCACCCATTACTACTGTCATTGGTACTGTTTTTTCACCGTTACAGAAGGTTTCGGCATATATTGCAGATAGCTTGAAGGACGTTGATGCATCCTTTGAGTCCTCCATTATTTACAGGGCAGAAAATGCCGAGCTTGAAAAGCAGCTTCAGGATTATCGTAAAAAGCTTGTTGAATATGATGAGCTTAAAAATAAGGTTGATGCATACGAGGAATTTTACGGTGTAAAGCAGAAAAATCAGGATTTTGAATTCTGCTACGGTACGGTTATATCCCGCGATGCAGCAGATGCATATGATTCATTTGTTCTCAACACAGGCTCAGGTGACGGCGTTGAGGTCGGCGACCCTGTAATATACGGTGAGTACGTTGTGGGAATTGTAAAAAAGGTTAACTATTCCTCATGCGTTGTTTATTCCGTGCTTGACCCAAGGGTTAACATTGGCGCCTATGAATCAGGCACAAGGGAGTACGGCTACATCAGCGGTGATGACAAGCTTTACGATTCCGGTATGTGCAAGCTTTCAGGTCTTGATTCATCCACCTCAATTGTTGCAGGCGGTATGGTTTGCACCTCAGGTGCAGGTGGAGTTTTCCCCAATGGTCTTATAATCGGTGAGGTTGTTGCCGTTAAGAGTGACGACGTTTCCGCAGGCTATTTTGCAGAGGTTAAGCCCTTTGCACAGTTTAATGAAATTACCGACGTTTTTGTTATAACGTCATTTGATGGTCAGGGTCAGGGCGAATTAAAGGACTGACAGACCAATTCTGAAAGAAAGAGGTGAGTCCCGTGAGATATGATAACAACAAGCCCATATTTATACGCTTTGCTATTTATGCCCTTGTTCTTGTGGTAACAGTTTTATTACAGAATTCCCGTGGGGCTTTCCCCGAAATTTTCGGAGCAAGGGCACTTGTTGTGCTGCCGTTGTGTGTTGTTGTTTCTATGCACGAGCGTGAAATTGCTTCTGCAATTTTTGGAGTGGTGGCAGGTGTGCTGCTTGACGTGTGCACGGCAAACGACGGCTTCAATTCAGTTGTGCTGATGCTCCTGTGTGCGGTTTGCAGTCTGCTTATAAGCCACTTTATGCAGAACAACGTGGTTACCTCGCTTGTGCTTGCAGCAGGTACAATCACCGCATATAACGTGCTCTATGTAATTGTGAACATTGCTCTTGCAGGGGGCAACCCTGTAAGGCAGCTTGCTTTGTTCTATCTGCCATCTATGGTATATACAATGCTCTTTGTACCTGTATATTATTTTTTGGCAAGGTGGATATGGGAAACAGCCGAGGAATCGGGCAACAGATGATTTGTAAATAAGTAGGTATCAGAATGTCTATTGAATTACGAAAAAAGAGAACAATTTTAGGTATCATCATAATAGCGGTAGGCTTCCTTCTTCTTGTGGGAGGTCTTGTTAAAACACAGCTTATTGACGGTGATGAATACAAGGCGGCGGCAAAAAGCCTGTCTGTGTCATCAAGCAAGGTTACTGCATCACGTGGTGAGATACTTGATTGTAACGGCAACCCGCTTGTTGTAAACAGGCAGGGTAATTCTGTTGTGTTCAAATACAGCGAGTTCCCCGAGGCAAAGGACCAGAAGGCAAGAAACGAGCTTATATATTCGCTTATAAAATTGTTTGAGGAAAACAAGCTTGAATGGATAGACAGGCTTCCCATTGTCTATGAGAAAAACAAGCTTGTTGTTGATAAGGATAAAAAAGCAGAGTTTACCTATATGGTTTCGGAAACTATGCTTGAATTGGAAAAGGGCGAAAAGGCAACTCCCGAGGAGTGCCTTGATGCACTTATTACACGTTACGGCCTTGAGGGCTACAACAGGGCAGATGCACGAAAAATTGCATCTGTGTGCTTCGGAATGAAGTATTTGTCCTTCTCTACGGTGTCACCATACACCTTCGCAGAGGACGTGCCCACGGAAATTGTTTCAATTATTATGGAAATGAGCGAAACCTATCCCGGTGTTACAACGGAAAACGTAAGCTACCGTGAATATGCGGATAAGGAAAGCTTTTCACATCTTCTTGGCGTGGTAGGCTCAATCAGCTCTGATGAATATGAAAACGAAAAAACGAAGCTTGATGAAGCACTTAACGATGATTCATTGACTGCTTCTGAAATAACTACACTTAAAAACAATGCATATTCCCTTGATGACGCATACGGTAAAAGCGGTATTGAGGGAACAATGGAGAAGTATCTCCGTGGAACAAACGGTATAAAAATTACAACGACTGCATCTGACGGCACAATTTCTGAGGATTATCAGATAAAGCCTGTGCAGGGAGATACAGTTGTTACTACTATTGATGCAGGACTTCAGAAGGTTGCACAGGAAGCCCTTGCAGAAATGCTCATTGACAATCGGAACTCCCATATGTTTGATACTGCAGGCGCAATGATTGTGCTTGACTGTAACACGGGTGCAGTTCTTGCGGCAGTAAGTCTGCCCACCTATGATATAACAACCTATTTCAAGAACTATGATAAGCTGGCAAGCGACAAAAACAGCCCTCTGTGGAACCGTGGCCTTCAGAGCGCCTATGCTCCCGGTTCAACAATGAAGCCTGCAGTTGCTCTTGCAGGTCTTGAGGAGGGCACCATAAACGTAAACAGCAGCTATTACTGCGGTGGTACTCTGCAGGTTGAGGATCAGACCTTCGGCTGTCTTTCAACTCACGAGGGCTTGAACGTTACAACGGCAATTCAGAAGTCCTGTAACATTTTCTTCTTTGAATTGGGCCGCGAGCTTGGTATTGATAAGATGAACAAGTACAGCAACCTTCTTGGTCTTGGTCAGAAAACAGGTATTGAGCTTCCCGAGGCAGAGGGTATGCTTGCAAGCATTGCAAACAAGGAAGCAAATGGTATGGTCTGGAACCCCGGTGATACCGTTCAGGCTGCTATCGGTCAGTCTGATAACCTGTTCACACCCATTCAGCTTGCTAACTATTGCGCTACTATTGCAAACGGAGGCACAAGATATCAGCCTTATATTATTAAATCAGTATTATCATCTGATATGTCAGAGGTTGTGTATGAAACCGAGCCCACCGTTATAAATACACTTAACGTAAGCAAGAAGAACCTTGATATTGTAAAACAGGGTATGCATCAGGTTATCGGTGATAGCTGTGAGGTTTATTTCAAAAACTGTATTGTGGATGCCGCAGGTAAAACAGGTACGTCACAGGTTATAAGGACAACCGAGGCAGGTGTCAGCATGAAGTGCAACAACGGCTTCTTCATTTCATTTGCGCCGTATGATAACCCTGAAATTGCTATTGCAATTGTTGCAGAAAATGCTCTCAGCGGTTCAAGAACCTCTCAGGCGGCTGTGCCTGTTTATAACTATTATTTCGGACAGAAGACAAGCGTTGATACCGTCCCTGCTCCCAATACGCTTATAGGGTGATATGATGAAAATTATTACTGTTGCATCTGCCAAGGGTGGCGTTGGAAAATCCACCTTTTGTTGCAGCGCAGGCAAAATGCTTGCTCACAATGGTCAGCGTGTTTTGCTTGTTGATATGGATATCGGCGTGCGAAGCCTTGATATTCTCCTTGGTGTTGCTGAAAAAACGGTTTACAACTGGGGCGACGTTATCAAGGGTAACTGCGAATACAGAAAGGCGGTTACTGAAATTTCAAACGGACTTTTCCTTATGGCGGCTCCAATTGATTTTTCCGAGGAATATTCTGTTGAGGGCTTCAAGGCTATGCTTTCATCCCTTGAAAAGGATTTTGATTATGCTCTGCTTGATGCACCTGCCGGTCTTGAAAGCGGCTTCAGGCTTTGTGGCGGAGTGTCGGATTGCTGTGTTGTTATGTCAACACCAGATCCCATCAGCATTCGTGCGGCAACCTATGCGGCACAGAATATGCGCGATATGGGTATAAAAAGCATAAGGCTTGTAATCAACAAATTTAACAAGAAGCTTCACAAGGGCATTAACGTTGATGAATTTATTGACACAGTCGGTGCGCGCTTTTTGGGCGTAATTCCCGAAAGTGAAGAAATTTACCGATTTGTTAACGGCGAAAAAATACCCTATAAAAGCAAGGGTAATCAGGCGTTTTTGCGAATTTCACAGCGCCTTGAGGGCAAAAACGTGCCCTTCCGTGTGAAAAATCTGTAAATTTGTGTTGACTTTTTCAACAACGGATGTATAATAAATGTGCTCGGAGAAAGTAGCTACACTCCTTGCCGAAAATAAAACAGGGGAGCTGACGGACGTCGGCTGAGAAAGAAAACATCCCTTTTCTGACCCTAATAACCTGATGCGGATAATGCCGTCGTAGGAAAAATATTCTTCTGAAAAGAGCTCCCTATGGCCGTGTTACCGCCGTAGGGAGATTTTAATTCGGAGGAATTTTTATGAAAGAACTTACAAAAAAACAAAAAATAAGACGTATTGCAGAGAGTGCGGTTATGCTTGCTCTTGCTACGGTTTTGTCGGAGCTTGCAGTTGTAAAGCTGCCCTATGGCGGCAGCGTAACCTTGTTCAGTCAGGTGCCAATGATTGCGCTTTCGTACCGCTATGGTGTGAAGTGGGGTGCATTTTCAGGTATGGCAATGGGCATAGTGCAAATGCTTTTCGGCTTGAACAACTTCTCATACGTCAGCGGTGTTGTGGCATACCTTATATTGATTTTTGCCGATTACGTAATAGCCTTTGGCTGCCTTGGCTTTGGCGGAATGTTCAGGGGCAAAATTGAAAATCCCGGCTGCGCTCTTGCACTTGGCGGTGCGGTTGTCAGTGTTATAAGGTTTGTGTGCCACTTTATAAGCGGTGTTACAATCTGGGGTGACTATTCAGGCGGTGCTATGAGTGCTGTGTGGTATTCCGTTACCTACAATGCAAGCTATATGCTGCCCGAGCTTATTGTTACTCTGGTGGGCTGCGGTGTGATTGGTAGTATGATTGACCTTTCATCACCCGAGCTGCGAGTACGTAAGGCAGTAAAAAAGGAAAATTAATGTAAAAAAATTGTAAACCTCCCGAGGATATACCTAAAACCATTTGAATTTTTTAAAAAATGGTGCTAAAATAAAATGGTATATCTGAGAGGAGGTTCTTTTTATGAGTGAAAGAGATTTAGAGCTTCAGAAAGAGAACTCTGACATTGAAGGGGATAACCCGGAGTTGGAAGAAAAGGCCGCTAAAAAATTCAGCGGTGAAAAGTCGTATAAAAAATCGGAGCTTGATCAGGAGCTTGAGCTTCTTGCACAGACCTTCCGTGATGAGCTGAAAAAGGCACAGGAGGCACACGGCGAGGAATATTTTGAGGATGATGAAGGAATTATTTCCGAGGATGAGCTTTGCGAGTGCTGTGGAGAGTGCCGCAGGGATAAATCATTCGGCGCAGATTATCCCTATTGTGCAGATTGCCGCGAGGCTATGAGCCGTTATCCCATTAGCTGGATTAACGTTGTGGTTTCACTTGCACTTGTGGTGCTTTCAATTGTATCCTGTGTAACCTTCTTTGGTGATTTCGGAGGATATTTTTATTCCTACGTGGCAAAGAAAAGCGTATCAGAGCGCAGAATGACCACAGCAATTGAAGCTTACGACACAGCAATAAGTGTTTTTGATGCTGAGGAAATCAATGCAAAGAAGCTTCGCCTTGAGTGTGCAGATGCAGTTTATGAAACCATGAACGAGGGTATTTCATCAATGGATAAGGTGTCCGACCTTGTGACTGATGCTCTTTCGGAGCTTGAAACAAAGCTTCCCTTAAATCAGAGCTACGTTGAGCTTCGTGATGAGGTTATGGTGCTTTACGGCACAATGCAGAAGTTCTACCTTGTTGTTAATGATGAGCAGTATGCAAACTTTGAAAACAAGGCGGTATATGAGAGCGCAATGACTGCAATCGGTCAGATTTTAGATGAGCAGATTCAGGTTAAGTCAATGTATGGCGACAAGCTGAAATCATATCCTGCAGATGAGGCAATGGTTCGCTTCTGTCAGTTTATGTTTGCATATACGGCAGGCTACCACGAGGATTCTTATCAGTATATGCGTAAGGTTCAGGAGCTTAAGCCTGATTATCTGTGGCTTTACGCCTATGAGCTTGGACTTGTTGAGGCACAGACGGGAGACGTTAAGGCTGCCAAGGAGCTTGCTCAGGCAATGTATGAAAATGACGTTGAAAATTACGGCTCATACTGTATATATGCTTGTGCTGAAAGATTGTCAGGCAATATTGAAAAATCAATCAGCTGGGCTGATAAGGGCATAAACAACGTGCCCGAAAGCAGTGAAATCCGCCGTCACAAGGCTATGGCACTTGCGCTCAAGGGTGACCTTGAGGAGTCAAAGGCTGTTCTTGAAGAGGCAAATCAGATAGAGCAGAACGGACTTATCAGCATTACTATGCTTGTAGTTGAAAATGAGCTCGGTAATACTGATAGGGTAGAGGAGCTTAAGACCTATCTTGAATCAAATGAAGTTGAGCTTCCTCAGCGTACACAGGATTACCTCAGCGGTAAGCTTACATTGCAGAATTTATTCGGGGAAGGAACAGGTGATATTGAATGACAACAGTATATGTAGTTACACGTGTTCTCACGTTTTTCGGTACCTTCCTCAGAGCTTTCTGGGAGCACCTTGTGTGCAGAATTTGTAAAATCCCTGCGGAGGATATCCGTGCATTTAAGTTTGATGAGCTTTGCGGTCACGTGGAGCACGAGCTTATCAGAAAAACAAGTCACGCATTTCTTATGTGCTGGCTGCCCTTCACCCTTAATTTCACTATGGGTACAATGTTCCTTCTTACAGGCGCATATCGTGTGTTCTATATTGGTGAAACGTCTCTGACAAGCATCGGTGTTCTGTGGCTTGGAATTTCTTGCCTTGCAAACAGTGCGCCCTCATTTGAGGATATGCTTGCGCTCAAGGATTGCATCTATGGTGGAAAAAATAAGGTGCTTAAGGTTGTGCTTGCGCCATTCTTTGGTGTGGTGTGCGCAATGTCCTGTCTTGAAAAATATTCATTGACGTTCGTTTTGTCAATTGTATATTCAGTTGCTTTCCCTTATGCTTTTTCGCTTTTGCTTCCGGCATTGAACAAGTTTATAACTCTTTTAACAACTTAAAAAATAAGCCTCGGTTTACGTTTCGTAAACCGGGGCGTTTTACATTATTTTTTCGTATATAATTATATCATTATCGGTAAATTCCGTTACAATTCCGTCCCTGTGCTCTGTGGAGAGTATGGGGACCTTTGCCGTCATTGTAAGGTTCCATTTCACGTTGGGGTAAATTTTGCCGATATAGTTGGTGCATATTGCAATTTCCGGCTTCAGCTCCCTCAAAAACTCAGGTGAGGATGAGCCGAAATAACCGTGGTGACCGATTTTTAATAGGTCAACGTCACCAATTTGCTGTGCGTAAATACCTTCAAGTCCGCCGTCGTTAGTGAAGTCTGCGCCAAGAAATGCAGATTTTTCACCCTTCCGGAGCTTAACGCCAACACTGTTTGCGTTATCGCCAAGACCCTCCATACCCTCGGGAGTTACCGTATTGAAAAGCTGAAGGCTGAAGTCCCCGAAGGCAAATGGCTCGGTGGGCAAAATACTGATAACAGGTACGCTTTTGTCCTTGAGTGCAGAGATGATTCCGTCATATATCTGACGATTACCCCAAGCCTCTGCTTCTGTTTCAGTAAGCATATTGGTGGTGTAGTCCTTGATGAACGCCTTGCCGATGGTGATATCACCATTCTTTATAATGCTTTCAAAGTTGCCTGCGTGGTCATAGTGAACGTGTGTGGCAAGTATAAAATCAAGGTGAACCTTACCGTTTTCATCGGCGCATACTCTTTGAATATAGTCAAGAACCTCTTTTTCATAGCCCTTGTATTCTGTTTTTCTTCGGGGATTGTTGTTCCCCTCGCCTGAATCAACAAGGGCAAACCTGCCGTTGCTTTCAATAATGATGCAGTCGGAGTTTGCAGTATTGAGGAAATGTATTCTGTCGGCGGTTGTTGATTTTTGGTGCGAATACGGGAGTATTATCAAGCTGTTAACGTATTTGTTTGCCAATGCAACCGTAATGATATCAAGAACAAAAACGGACACCATAATGCCTGTTACAAACCAGGTTGCAATAATTCTTGCTATTTTCTTTTTTCTTTCAGGAGTCATTTTTTGCCTCCCTTCTGCGGCTGATAAGCTCTGCAAAAACCCACAGCATAATGCAGAAGCTTATTGCAAAATCCGGTGACAAGCTAACGAAGACTGCACCGCAGCTTATCAACAAAAGCAGCTTGAAAACGCTTTTTTGCTTCATTGTTGTGGAAAGGGGCCTGAACGACGTGTGCTGCCAAGCGGAAACAATAAGCATTGCACCTGCGCAGGGCAGGGGAAGTCTGTGTACAAGTGATGGAGCAAGCAGCGTTACAGCGGCAACAGCAATAATAGTTGTTGCTGCAGAAAATACTGTGTAGTCCGTTTTCTTACAGGGGATTACAGGCTGTGCCGAGAACACAGTCCAAGGCTTTTTGATGTTAGATTTATCAGATAAAAGGTACAGCGTAAAGCCTGTTACAGAGGCTGTTGTTAAAACGCTGCGGACAGCTGTTGCATAATCGGAGGTGGGCATACTCAATGCTGCTTCATTGGCGAAATATTCATTTGTTGTGGTGTATGCCGCATCGGGATTTAAAATAAGGTTAAGAATAAATGGTATAAGGATTGTAATAAATTCTGCAGGAATAATATTCCTGAGCCTGCGGAATTTAAAGGGATAGGTAATCATTGTGAAAAGCGTTATTGTACCGTAAAGGAGCCCTCTGAAGTCGGGGTGAAAGCCCAAAGAACGGTATGATTTGAGCATATCAAGGGCAGTTGTGCCGAAAGCACCAATGCCGAAATAAGTGTTTGTAAAAAGAATGGTGGCACAAAGTGCAAGACCTATAAATGCACCGCCCATAACAAAATCGGGAGGCTTAATTCCTTTGAGGCGTTTGTTGAGTACAAAGCAAATCAAGCATCCTAAGGCAAGGGAAATCAGCGTAAGGGAAAGTGATTCAAGCTGAAGAAGAAGGAAAAATGCGACCGCCAGAAGGGGTGATGGCGCATAAATATAATCTCTTCTGACCGATGCGAGGGCAAAAATGCAGGTGCACACAAGCGCAACAATAACACCCTGGTTAAACACGGCGCAAAGGCAGATGCAGTAAGCACCGATTACCCCTGCCCCAGTTAAGCCAAGGCCTGCTTGCGATATTAAATTGTGAGCTCTTACCTTGTCCATAAAACACCGTCTCACGTTGATTTTTATACCATTTTACAGCATTTATACAAAATAAACAATATTTAGTGGCAAGTTTTTTAATTATGTTTTCACAAATAAATTAAATGTGTTGACATTTTATCCAACATATCTTATAATAATGTGGACTAAATGCGAAATAGGAATGGAGTGCGCATATATGAAATTGACACCTATCAAAAAGTTAATCATCGGCATTGCAGCTGCATGTGTTGCTATTTCTATCATCACAGCTAACAATCTTGCATCAGTTATGATGCTTATTGCAAGCCAGAATGCAGAGGCAAACATTGAGCCCGAATACGTTGAAAAGGTTGAGTACGTTACAGTTGTTAACGGTTCAGGCGGTTCATCAAGTGGTTCAGGCAGCTCTTCAAGTGGTTCAGGCAGTTCTTCAAGTGGCTCAGGCAGTTCTTCAAGTGGCTCATCAAGCAATTCTTCAAACAGCTCAGGCGGTTCAGGCAGCTCATCAAACGGTTCAGGCAGCTCAGGCGGTTCAACTGCTGTAGTTCCCGGCAAAAAACCCGAAACTAAGGCTGAAATTGCTGCTCTTTACAACAGTGCTCTTAACAATGCAAAGGCAAATGCTGCAAGCGTTGTTCGTGTAAAAGACGGTGCTACTAACTACAACGGTATTGTTGAAGCAGGCGGTCTTTCAAGTATCGCATCAAGCCTTATGGGTTTGTTCATGGTTTCAGACAGAAGCCAGATTGAAGCAAAGAACGAAGCATGGGAAAAGGGTAAGCTCCCCCCGGATGGTGCAAATGCAAACCTTGCTGAAAGCGGTATTAAGAGCGCAGAGTGCAAGGAAGAGGGCGATTACTACATCCTTACAATCAAGGGCAATGACGAGGTTAATCCTCAGTCAGGCGGCCCCGGTGTAGGCTCACTTTGCGGCGTTATTCAGGAATCAACAATCACAGGCTCAATCAGTTCTGTTCCCGGTCTTGAGCTTAATAATATTTCAATCTCATATGAAAATGTTGTAACGACAGCTAAGATTGAAAAGTCAACAGGTAACCTTGTTGCTCTTACAATTGATGCTCCTTGTATCCTTCAGCTTTCTGCTAAGGTTCCGCTTCTTGGCAGCATCGACAACGCTAAGGTTGGTATCGGTGTTTATACTGAGTACACAATGTCTTATTAATTATTGTTAAATAATTCTGAAACACCGTCCTCGGACGGTGTTTTTTAGTCATATAAAGTGTAAGGGTGTTTTTATGCTTGATATTATATCTGCCGAGGGCATCAGCAGGGTGCTCTCAACGGAATTAAAGGAAAAACTGAATATCATCGTTAAGGACTGCTCTGCGTCCACTAACAACGACGTTAAAGCTCTTGCCCGTGAGGGTGAGTCCGAGGGTAGAGTTGTTGTTGCCTGCACACAAACTGCAGGTAAGGGGCGCCTTGGCAGAAGCTTTTATTCACCTGACGGCACAGGCGTATATATGAGTGTTCTGTTAAGACCACAAATCTGTCCTGTGGACGTACCCCTTATTACAACTGCAGCCGCCGTTGGAGTGTGTCGGGCTCTTGAAGCGTTGGGCGTGTACAGCTGCGGCATCAAGTGGGTGAACGACGTCTATATTGATGGCGGAAAGGTGTGCGGAATCCTTGCAGAATCGGGCTTTGGTACCGATGGCGGAGTGGATTACGTCGTCCTTGGCGTGGGGCTTAATATGTACCCGCCGAAGGAGGGATTTCCCGCTGAAATAAAGGATGTTGCAGGTGCAGTCTTTGCCGAGGAGAGGGAGAGCCTCCGCAATCGCTTTGTGGGTGAATTCCTTGAATCATTCTTCAAAATTTATGACAGCATTACAGACAGAGTGCACGTTGAGGAATACAAAAAACGCTGCTTCCTTTACGGCTGCGATGTGGACGTTGTGGTTGGTGACAGCACACGTCGTGCCACGGTAAGGGGTCTTGATGACAACTGTGGTTTGTTGGTTGAATATGAGGGTGGCGAGGCTGCCGTGCTTACCTCGGGCGAGGTGTCCCTCAGAGTTGTAAAATAACTTTTTATATATATTTATATATAATATACAATAAATTGGTAAATTTTTGGTTAAAGTCAAGCGTTAAAATTTGCTTAATACTATTGCATTTGTTGAAATTCTGTGTTAAAATACATCCGTATATAGAGTAGTATGTAATACTATCGTTATCTATTTAGGAGGATTAATATGAAAGCAACCAAGAAAATTGTTTGCCTTACCCTTGCTATCGTAATGGCAGGTCTTGCATTTATTATGCCGGTCAGCGCTGCACAGACAATGCCCTTCATCATGGTAAACGGTATTGGCTCAACACCTCTCTACAAAAATGTTGGCACTGCAGAGGAGGAGCTCCTTTTCTCAGCAGACGACGCATTTATTGAGGGTCTTGTTACCGACGTTGGCGGTGCATTTATCAGCAGCCTTATTCAGTACGGTATGGCAAAGAAGGACTACAATAAATTTGCAGATACATTCTATCCTGCAGTTAACAAATACATTGCAGACCTTGGCTACAACATTGACGGCACACCTGTTAATGACACAGTTGGCTACAAGGAAAACTTCAAGCCTATGTCAGAGTACACAGAGGAAGAGAAAGCTATCCTCAGTGAGTTTGCATACGCTTATGCAGATAGGTACGGTGAAGAGTACGTTTATAACTTCTGCTATGACTGGCGTGAGGATCCCATCACAATTGCAGCAGAGCTTGCAGACTTTATTGACACCGTTTCTCCCAACGGCAAGGTTAACGTTGTTGGTATGAGTATGGGTGCAAACATTGTGCTTGCATATATTGCTACATACGGCGGTTCAAGACTTAACAACGTTGTATTTGCTGCTCCTGCATGGCAGGGTACAAGCCTTTTTGGTAACGTTGTTACAAACAACCTTGAAATTGATATCTTCGCAGTTGAAAACTATCTTGTTCAGCTTGCAAATATCAGCGCAGTAACACACATTACAGCTTTCATCATTTCCTATATCGCAAGTGAAAAACACCTTTCACACGAATATTTCGGCGATATAAATGCAATTTTACAGAATATTAATCCTCGCTTATATACAGACACATTCATTCCCTACTTCGCAGGTATGCCCGGTCTTTGGGCACTCGTTCCTCAGGAGGATTACGAAGCAGGTAAGGAGTTCATCTTCGGTAGCCACGAAATCGCTATTGACCCTGCTTACGAGGCAAAGCTTGATGCTTACCATGAAATTCAGGGTAACGCAAAGCAGTACATTGACGCTGCAAAGAAGGAAGGCATGAACTTCTCAATCGTTTGCGGTTACAACTGCCAGATGATTCCTCTCAGCACAGAGTATGAATCAAGTGATACAATCATTGACACAGTTTATATGAGCGGTGGCGCTACATGTGCTAAGTACCTTCAGGCTCACGATGACTGGGGCAAGGTTTACTCACAGAAGATTAAGGATGGTCACAACCACGTTTCTTGGGATTCAAAGGTTGACGCTTCAACATGTATGTATCCTGAAAACACATGGTTCATCAAGAACTTACAGCACAACGGCTTCAGCACAGAGAATGGTTCACTTGACCTTGTTGTATGGCTCCTTGGTCAGACCAAACAGCCCACAGTAACAACTGATAAGGTTAACTATCCTCAGTTCTTCCTTTACAATACATACAAGAGCACAACAAAGGCAATGCCCTATGATTCTGTTCTTGGTGACCTTGACGGTAGCGGTTCAGTAAACACTATCGACGCAAGACTTGCTCTTAAGATTGCTGCAGGTCAGGTAAAAGCAACTGATGCTCAGATGCTCCTTGGCGATATTGATGAGGACGGCTCAATCGCAACAACCGATGCTGCTGATATCCTTAAGATTGCTGCAGGTATCTACGCTTAATTAAACAACAACCAAACCCGATTGAGTGTTAACTCAATCGGGTTTCTTTTTGTGTTTTTCAGGGGAGTGGAGTCACTCCCCATAGTTATTTAATTTTAAGTGCGAGCTCAACAACGCGCTTTGCGGTGTGCTGCATTTCACCAAGGGTGATTCCCTGCGGCTTGTTGTAGGTTTCTAAAAGAGTTTTGTCAGGCTTGCGCTTGCCTGCGCGGTTGCCACCGGGCATAAGCACGTCAACGCCTGCGCGCACTCTGTAAGCGTTGTTGCACATCTTGGGGAATTCGGGTGACTTACTCGGCTGCATCCACCAGTCGGTCATTACAAGCCCATTAAAGCCCCATTCCTTACGAAGCAGACGGGTGCAAAGATTGTAGTTGTAGTGACCCCACACACCATTAATTTTGTTATATGATGTCATTATTGTATATGGGTCGGCATCCTTAACGCAAATCTCAAAGCCCTTAAGGTATATTTCACGAAGTGCTCTCTCTGAAAGGCGGGAGTCTGTTTTGTTTCTGTCTGTTTCCTGGCTATTACATGCAAAGTGCTTGGGACAAGCCGCAACACCATTTAACTGTACACCGCGAACAACTGCCGCAGCAGTTTTACCTGTAACGAGGG
>JAGBTL010000127.1 GCA_017631355.1 Clostridia bacterium | reverse complement strand
CGTTAACAGCCTTATTGCAGAGCTTGGCGTTAAGGATGAATTGCCCCTGGTGGTTGCAGGGAATACCACAATGCTCCACGTCTTTTTTGGTGAAAATCCCGCTTCAATGGGCGTTGCACCATATAAGCCTGTGTTCCTGCATAGCATTACTGCAGGTGGCAGGGAGCTGGGGCTCAAGGGTGTGTCGGAGGTAAGGTCGGTGCCGTGTGTCCACGCCTTTGTCGGGGCGGATATTGTGGCAGGCATAAGCCTTGTGGAGGATGCCTTGTCCGAAAAGCACAGCCTTCTTGTGGATTTGGGAACAAATGCGGAAATTGCTTTGCTTTCAAGGGATAAAATTCTTGCTACGTCCACAGCGGCAGGACCCTGCTTTGAGGGGGCAAGCATTGCCTGCGGTATGAGTGCCACAGATGGCGCAATATGTGAATATAGTGAACAGGGCTACAAAACAATCGGTGGTCTGTCACCCAAGGGCGTTTGCGGTACAGGGCTGATAGACGTTGTTGCCACGCTGCTTCGCAGGGGCGAAATCAGTAAATCCGGCACCCTGAAGGGTGAACGAAAATTTATTGCTCCCAATATTTATATAACACAGGACGACGTGCGACAGTATCAGCTTGCAAGGTCGGCGGTTTATTCGGGCATAATCACCCTTGTGAAGGCGGCAGGTATTGACCTTGAAGACGTTGACACGCTGTATATTTCGGGCGGCTTTTCCTCGGGAATTAACGCTGAAAATGCCGTTGAGGCAGGTCTTTTTCCCCGAGCACTTACGAAAAAATGCAGGGTGCTTAACAACAGCAGCCTGCTTGGTGCGGTAAAAAGTGTCTGCAACAACGCGGATTTAACCGCAATAACCAATAGGGCAGAGTACGATGACCTGTCACAGAATGATGTTTTTTCCGCCCTGTTTGTGGAAAATATGATGTTTTAATTGACAAGGTAAGTAGTATGATATACTATTCTTATATAGGAAAATTAAGGAAGGAACTGAGTTTATGAAAAAGCTTATTTCAATCTTGATGGCTCTTGTAATGGCATTTACACTTTGTGTGCCTGCCTTTGCAGCAGACGATGACTATTATTACGACACAGGTTACGAGGGAAACCCTGTAATCGTTGTCAGGGGTATTGATTTTGCAGGTCTTACCTATGCTGACGGCACAAAGGCACTTCAGGTGAACGGCGGTCAGCTTGTTTCACTTCTTTTTAAGGCATTTTGGTCAAGCCTTACGCTTCAGGGTGAGGAAACTATTGCCGACGGCATTTTTGAGGTTGCAAAGGGCATTTTTGAACCCATTTCGCTTAACAGCGAGGGCAACTCAACAAACGGCGTTTCAATGATTCAGTATCCCGGTCCTGTTTCAGATTATCCCGAGCTTCTTTACTCCCTTACTGACGGTGCAGAGCCCGGAATTGTGAAAACCGCAGTTGAGAAATACGGTCCTCAGAACACGTACTTCTTCACATACGACTGGCGTAAAACACCTCAGCAGCTTGCGGAGGAGCTTAATTCCTACGTTGTTATGGCAAAGGAAAACAGCGGCAAGGACAAGGTGAATATCATCTGTGCATCAATGGGCTGTATGGTTACAACAGCATACCTTCATTACTACGGCTCCGACAGTGTGGACTCCTGCGTATATCTTTCAGGCGCACACAACGGCACCTACGTTTGCGGTGATGCACTTAACGGCAGAATTGTTTTTGACTCACAGGTGCTTGTTGATTTCCTTAACTATTCCGCAGGCGACAACATTATGCTCAAGCTCTTCTTTGGTGTGTTCAAGGCACTTGGTGCAGTTGATTTCATCACCTTTGTTATAAACGATACTGTGCAGACAAGCTTTGACCGAGCAAATGACGTAATGCTTCGTGATACTCTTGGCACGATGTGTGGCTTGTGGGCTCTTTGCCCCGATGCTGACTTTGAAAGCGGTGTAGAAAACATCTTTGGCGGTCACGAGGCAGATTATCCCGTTCTTATGGAAAAGCTTGAGGAAACAAAGCGCTTTGTTTTCAGCACACAGGAAACACTTGCAAGTGCAATGGAAAACGGCACAAAAATTTCATTTGTTTCAAACTATAATCAGCCCCTTATTCCCATTTATGAGCGCGCTAGCGTTAACGGTGACTCTGTTCTTGAAGCAGAGCTTACCTCAAACTTTGCAACAGTAGCCGATTTCGGCAAAACGCTTTCTAACGAGTACCTTGAGGGTAAGGACAGAACGCTTGTTTCAAATGACAGAGTGGTAGATGCTTCAACAGCATGGTTTGTTGAAAACACCTGGTACGTTAAGGATGCTCCCCACGTTGCGGCAGACTACGGCACTCAGTTCAGCGACTTCACGTTTACTCTCCTTGAAAGTCCTGTTCAGCCTACCGTGGACACCTTCCCCGAATACCCCAGATTTATGGCTGCAGATGCTGAATTGAACCTTACAGCGAACTAAAAATATCCGCCTGAAAATTTTATCGGTTTTCAGGCGGTTTTTCATTGTGATTTGCTGTTTTATGTGATACAATAATTGAAAATTTATTTTAGGTTGTGATTATTTTGAATTCTGAAGTTATGAGCGCATTGTCCTTTGTGTTCAGCACGTTGGGCCTTGTTTCAATGATTATTGCTTCCCTCGTTAAGGGCAAGAGCATGAAGGTCATTCTTGCACTTGTTTTCTGCGGCAATTTCTTTTTTGCTGTGAGCTATCTTCTTGGTGGTCAGGGTATCAATGGTGCCGCATCCTGCTTTGTGGGTGCTGCACAGTCAATTATAAACTATTTCTTTGACTCCAAAAACAAGCCTCTTCCCAAATGGCTTGTTGCAGTTTATGCACTTTCATTTATCGCCGTAAACCTTATTGTTGGCGGTTTCAGCGGTCTTGGCATACTTGCTATTATTGCAAGTCTCAGCTTCATTTTGTGCATCGGCCAGAAGAATGGCGCAAAGTACCGCTTCTGGACTATTGTCAACATCCTTCTGTGGTGCTTCTACGACCTTATTTCAAAATCCTACGGTGCACTCACAAGCCACGTTCCGTTGCTCCTCTTTACTGTTGCAGGTATGATTATCCACGACAGAAAGGGTAAAAAGGAAGAAGTGGCAGAGGAGAAATAAGCTATGGAAAAGAAAAAGCCTGTTTTACTTCTTGATATGTACCTTATCCGCCACGGACAGAGCGAGGGCAACGTCCGTAGCAGCTCCGAGGGACTGACCCTTTCGGAAATGGTTGACCCGCCCCTTACGGCAAAGGGTCAGCGCCAGGCACACCTTGCAGGTGAGTTTTTATCTGATATTGTGTTTGATGCTGTTTTTGCAAGCCCTCTGTTAAGGGCTGCACAGACTGCAACCGAAATCATAAAGGAGCAGGTCGCTCCCAAAACCCTTGAAATTCTGCCCCATATTATTGAGGCAGGCGTTGGCAAGGATTATAACGACGGCCTTGACAGAGTGGTGGCAATGAATCCCGATATTACACTTGCCAAGGGCTTGCCCCAGGACACACCCCTTATTATGCCCTCCTCGGCAGAAGATTCCGACGGTCTTTTTGCAAGGGCTCGTGTAGCGGTGGATTATTTGCTCAACAGGTTCAGGAACGGGGAAAAAGTGGCTGTTGTAAGCCACGCCGCTTTCCTTACCTATATTGTTTTTGACCTTATGGGCTGGGATGGTAAGCTCCCCTTGTTTGACGTGAATTTTCAAAACACAGGCATGACACGTGTGCTCGTTTATGAAAAGGGAACTAACCCTTATGGCGACGTGGTTTTTGATTACATAAACAATACAGAGCACCTTTTCGGTGAATAATTGGAAGGATGATTAAAATGATGGATAAATTTGCCCGCTTCAGGTATCAGCCCTGTCTGCCATTGGGTAAGGACGGCAAAAGAGTTACCGCATCAAAGGAGCATGCTGAGCTTTCCCGAAGAGCGGCAACCGAGGGTATGGTGCTCCTTAAAAATACAGATAAGGCATTACCTCTTAACAAAAGCGAAAAAATTGCACTTTTCGGCAAGGCTACTATTGAGTATATAAAAGGTGGCGGCGGCAGCGGTGACGTGCATTGCCCCTACATCCGCAGCATTTACGAGGGCTTCAAGATGAAGGGCGCCCCCGTTTATGAGCCCCTTGTTGATTTTTACAAAAAGCACGTTGAGGAGGGACAGAAGAACGTTCCCACTCAGAAGGAAATTGACGCCATCTGGAACATTGTCAATGCCAACGACTTCTTCACAATTATTGAGGAGCTTGAAAACAAGGACCGTGATCAGGTAACCTACGAAACCTTCCAGAGCATGCACGTTAAGGAGGCTCTTGTGCCCGACAGCCTTATTGAATCTGCGGCAGAATGGGCAGATACTGCAGTAATCACAGTCAGCCGTTTTTCTGCCGAGGGCGTTGACCGTCGTGCAAGCGGTGGCGACTACTACCTTTCCGACCTTGAAAAGGACCTTATTGAAAAGGCAGGCAAGCTTTTTAAAAAGGTTGTTGTGGTTATAAACTCAGGCGGTATCGTGGACTGCGAATACCTTGAAGGCAACGAAAACGTAAAGGCAATTCTTTTCTCCTGGCAGGGTGGCATGGAGGGTGGCGCTGCTATTGCAGACATCCTTTATGGTGACGTTAACCCCTCGGGCAAATTGGTTGATACCTTTGCAAAATCATACGATTACTACCCCGGTATCGAGGATTTCAATAAAAACTTCCTTTACCTTGATTACAGCGAGGATATTTACGTTGGCTATCGCTACTTTGAAACAATTCCCGGCGCCAAGGATAAGGTTCGTTATCCCTTTGGCTATGGTCTTTCATACACAACCTTTGATATTTCAGGCAGGGTTTGTTGCGAAAGCGAGGGCAAAATTGTTGCAGTTTGCACAGTAACAAACACAGGTGACGTGGCAGGTAAGGAAATTGTTCAGCTTTATTACAGTGCACCTCAGGGCAAATTAGGTAAGCCAGCCATTGAGCTGGGTGCATTTAAAAAGACAAAGCTTTTAGCCCCCGGTGAGAGTGAAACCGTTGTTTGCTCATTCCCCCTTAAGGATATGGCAAGCTTTGATGATTTGGGTAAAATCAAAAAGTCTGCATATATTCTTGAAAAGGGTGATTATAAATTCTGGCTCGGTACATCTGTAAGAGATGTTGAGGAGCTTTCATTCATTTATGCAGTAAATGAAGATACTGTAACAGAGCAGTGCTCCGATTGGTGTAAGCCCTTCAAGCTTGAAAAGAGAATGCTTGCTGACGGCACGTACGAAAGCCTTCCTATGGGTGAGGAGCATTATTTCTACGGTATCAATGAGCCTGTTGAAGCAACTGCACCCGAAAAGCCGGTTATGTTTGATGAAATCGGCAAGAGTATTTCTCTTGATGACTTCATTGCGCAGTTCACACTTGAAGAATTGATGGATTTTGTTGGCGGTAAGGAGCCCACAGGCGTTGCAAACACAGGATGCTTCGGTGGTATGAAGCGCCTTGAAATTCCGCCCATTCCCACAGCCGACGGCCCTGCAGGCCTGCGCCTTAACCCCGAAACAGGCATTCCCACAACAGCATGGCCCTGCTCAACACTTATAGCCTGTGCATGGGACCCTGACCTTGCATTTGAGGTTGGTGTTGGCGGTGGCTCAGAAATCCGCGAGAATAATATCGGTATCTGGCTTTCTCCTGCACTTAATATTCACAGGAATCCCCTTTGTGGCAGAAACTTTGAATATCTGTCCGAGGATCCCATTATCTCAGGTAAAATCGCAGCAGCACAGATGCGCGGTGTTCAGTCACAGAAGGTTGCAGTTTCAATGAAGCACTTCGCTTGTAATAACAAGGAGGCAAACCGTATGGGCTGCGATTCACGCCTTTCTGAAAGAGCCCTCCGCGAAATTTACCTTAAGGGCTTTGAAATCTGCGTTAAAGAGGCAGACCCCTGGACAGTTATGTCATCATATAACCTTATTAACGGTCAGCATACCTCTGAAAGCTACGAGCTCCTTACAGGTATTCTCCGTGATGAATGGGGCTTCAAGAATATGGTTACAACTGACTGGGGCGTAAAAAATGACCCCGTGAAAGAGGTCAGAGCAGGTAATGATATGAAGATGCACGTGGGCTATCCCGAGGACCTTATGGCAGGCTTCAAGGCAGGCGAGCTTACACGTGCCGACCTTGAGCTGTGCGTAAAGAGAATACTTGAGATGACCCTTCGTATGGCAGAATAATTAGGGATTAGGAATGAGGAATGAGGAATTTCGGGGCTGCGCCGATTGTAATTTTAAATGATAAATTTTAAATTTAAAATTTCGGAACTGCGTTGGCTATTATAAGGCCTTGTACTACTTTTATTTTATCGTGATTTATTGATTGTTTGCGATAGCTTTATAATCGCGTCGCAGACCCAATAATTTTGCATTCTGCATTCTGCATTTTGCATTTAAAAAAAGACCGCTTCACGCGGTCTTTTTTGTTATATAAACATCTTTTTCGCCAGCCATGCGCGGACCTTTTTGCTCTTGTTAGCATAGGTCCAGAAGAAAACAAGTGCAAGGCAGCATATATCGCAGATGAAAACGATTTCACCGCTTACGATATGGTTGCTCAGCATAAGGCAGACACCGTTTACTGTCAGGCAAATTACAAGGTCAACAAAGGCGTGAAGCACAAAGGATGTCCAATGGCGCCTTCTTTGCCTTGCCCAATACAGGAAGTAGAATGCACAGGCTGAAACGATAGCGATTGTGGGGAGTGCAATGCCGATATACCATTTTTCACCGCCGCCCATACCCATAGCGTGGAAAACGAGCACGTAAAGGGCGATTGCCACTGTGTTGAATGCCCACATCAGGTAGGGTCGGGGCTTTTTGGTTATAAAGGGGAAAACGAAAACAATCCAAGCAAGTGCACTTGCGGACAGCACGTGTATAAACCACAGCTTGTCCTCTGTAAAGAACAGACCCAGAAGTGTGCAGACAATGTTGGGTATAAGCATAATGTAGGATACAATAATTGCCACAAACTTTTTCTTGACTGCATCAACCTTTATGGGTGTAACAGCAAAGGGGGTGGGGGCTGTTGCATCTGTTTTTTCGTTTGGGTTATGAATGGGTGTGTTGCAGAGCACGCATTTTGTTGCACTCTTGTCCAGCTCCACACCGCAATTAACGCAATATGACATAATACTCTCCTGTGTGATTTAAGGATAATTTATTCTCTGTTGCTTTCAATTTTCACGTGAACGCCCATTTTAACAAGTCGGGTAAAGAATTCACGCTCAATGTCAGCCTCCTGCAGAATATTGGCAAAGGTGAACACCATGTTATCACCAAGGGTAGCCATTCCGCAGCGTGCGGCTGTGTGAAGTCCCGGTCCCGGAGTGAAAATGATTTTTTCCATGTGGGGGAGCATTTCCTCGGGGAATTTTACAGGACCAAGGTTTGAAAGATATGCCGAGGTCATTTTTTCAGCGGTAAGGGCAGTTGCAATGGTGAGTGCAAAGTCCTTTAGCGGCAGCGGCATAACTCTCAATATGGGATTTTTCTCAAAATGCAGATTTTTTGTAATGGTTGCATTTATTTTCTTTTCGTCACGGGCAAGTCGCAGCTGTAACGCGGACTGCTGCAAAAGCTCCTCAAAGGAATATTCACCGAGCCTTGGGTCAACTGTTACCTTAAGGCAGATTGAGAAGTTTCTGAGGGTTTCTGTGGGATAAACGTTTCGCAGATTTATGGGCACCTGCACCGCAACGGGCTTAAGTCGCTTGCCCTCCTTGAGCTGCCTTTGACAATGAATGTCAAGGAGCAGAGCGGTGAAAAACTCTGTTACGGTAACACCATAGGATTTTGCAAGCTTGTGCACCGCAGCAAATGACATTGTGCCTGAGGTAAGGTTAACGTTGTGCTTGGGCACACGGGTGCCTGAGGGGATATAGGTGCGAGGGTCAACAACGGATGCGTTGCCCTTTGAGGTTGCAAACTTGGGGAAGGCGTCCTCAAGCTCCTTTTGGGGCGGAGCCTCGTGAATATCCTTAACAATGCCGCCGTGGGAGATTTCGTAGCCCTTCAGCCTCAGGTATTCTGCCACAAGTGTAAAGGTGAGTGTGGCACAGCCAAAGCCGTCGGTTATGGCGTGGAAAAGGTCAACGGCAATTCGTTTGCCGTGGTAATACACCCTGAAAAGGAAGCGGTCCCCCTCCTTATACTTAACTCTGTAGCAGGGGTTCTGAATATCCGTCCTTACGGTTGGAGCGTGTAAGGGGTTTTTCTCAAGGAAATACCAGAATATGCCGTGGCGCATTCTTACCCCAAGACCGGGGAAGCGGGGCATAACGTTGTTGAGTGCCTGCTGAAGCATATCGGGGTCAATATCCTCCTTAAGCTCAACGGAGCAACGGAAAATATTGGACCATTTACCGCTGTTCTGACCGGGGAACAGTATGCCTGCGTTATCAAGCTTTAACCACTCGGGTGGTTGAAAATTCTTTTTTTCTGCCAATCAGAACACCTCTTTCCATAGCATAATAGATCAGTTACAGTAATTATACATATAAACGATGCTTTTTGCAATATTTATATGGAATTAAAAATTTTGTCAAAAAAATCCTCGGTGCTTATGCCGTAGGGTCTGTTGAATCTGCCAAGGTCAAAAAGAGCGCCTCCGGGGGATAGTCGGTTGACAGCCTCCCGACAGGTCAGGGTAATGGTGAAGCCACGTTCTTTTATTATCTCATCGCAAAGACTGCTCCTTATGCCGTAGGGATAGGCGAAAATGTGTGGTGTGCTTCCTGTAAGCCGTGCAAACAATTCATTGAAGCGTTCAAGGTCCTCTGTAATTAACTGACGGTAGGCATCGTCGCCTTCACCATAAAGCTGAGCCACTCCCCGACGGCCTGTGAGGGAGTGCAGGCCATAGGTGTGACAGCCCATTTCCACAAGGGGATTTTCAGAAAGCAGCCGTATATCGTTTTCGGAAAGGTAGGCGTAGCTGTCATTTGTTTCACCATTTTTTGTGTACAGCTCAACAAGGGAGCCAATAACGTTTACGTTGGCGGGGTAGCTGAACTCTTGAAGCAGGGGCACGACTCTTGTAAGAAAACTGCGTTCACCGTCGTCAAACGTAATTACAACAGGGTTCGGGGGCAGGGACGTGCCGTTTTCCACGTAATCACGAAGCATTTTAAAGGAAACGGGTGTAATATTGTTTTCCCTCATATATTCAAAATCCGAACGAAGAGTCGCTATGGATATTATGTATTCACCGCAGCTTTTAGTGCCCTCGTGCACCTGATGATACATTATTACAGGCACCGCGCTCTGTGGCTGCGACATAGCCTCAACGTAAGGCGACATCGCGTTAAGACAGGCACCTGTCAGCATAATGGCGCACAAAAAAACCGAAATAATGGCAAGCTGACTGAAACGAAAAATTCTGAACATATAATTCACCCCAGTAACTATATGAAAAATTTTTCAGCTTTTTGCAAACAAATGTTTGCTTTTTTCAGAAATATGTGCTATTATGGACTAAACACAGAGAAAATTTGTTCGGAAGGTGATTTTGTGGAACCTATTAATGATACACAAAAGCGTATATATGAATTTTTGGTGGAGCGTTCACAGGACGGTGTTCCGCCCTCAGTCCGTGAGATTGGTGCGGCAGTCGGACTTAAGTCAACCTCATCTGTTCAGGCAAACCTTGACGCTCTTGAAAAAGCGGGCTACATTATGCGTGACCCAATGCTCAAAAGGTCTATAAGAATTCTCGGTCAGGCAGAAAATATCACACACGTGCCACTTCTTGGCACAGTTACAGCAGGTCTTCCCATTCTTGCAGTTGAGCAGATTGAGGGCTACATTCCCTACACAGGCAGGGTTTCAAGGGACAAGCCCTTGTTTGCACTCACAGTAAGGGGCGAAAGCATGCTGTGGGCAGGCATTCTCAATGGCGACATTGTTATTGCGGAAAAAACACCCTATGCCGCCAACGGTGAAATTGTTGTTGCAATGATTGAGGATGAGGCAACAGTAAAAAGGTTTTACAAGGAAAACGGTCATTTCCGACTTCAGCCCGAAAATGACGAGTTTGAGCCCATCATAACTGATGAGGTTGTTATCCTCGGTAAGGTTGTAGCTTTGTTTAGACAATATTGATATTAAAAAGGCAGTTTGTTTTTTCATAAACTGCCTTTTCTATTGCTAAACAAAATAAATTTTGCTATAATTACTACATATTTATTTGTGAGGTACAGCTATGATATTTTTTATAGTCATTGTCATTGCCATAATTGTTTCGGGTATGACCGCCGCAAAAAAAGGCGAGTTCTTTGAGGATTATTGCTCGCCCCGCAGCACAGGCACAATCAACGGCATTTTTTCAATTCTCATTTTCCTGAGCCATGCCGTTACCTACGTCAGCTTAGACGGAACGTGGGATGACCCCTATTTCTCCATGAGGAAGTTCCTTGGTCAGCTTATTGTTGTTACTTATCTGTTCTATTCGGGCTTCGGTATTATGGAGTCATATAAGAAAAAGGGCACACCCTACATTAAAGCAATGCCCCTGCAGCGACTTTTCAGAACGTGGTACCACTTTGCCATTGTTGTTGTAATGTATGCGATAGTTTCAATCGGAATCAGAGGGCTTGAATACACACCCCTGCAGATTGCTCTTTCCTTTACAGGCTTTGAAACACTTGGCAACAGCAACTGGTATATGTTTGTTACCTTTGTGCTGTATATAATCGTTGTGGTCAGCTTTTTGCTCCTTCGCAAATCAAAGCTTCTTGCGGTTGCAGGCGTTTGTGTTCTTACTGCATTGTTCGCATATTGGGAAATCAAAATCGGTCTTGCATCACAGTGGTACAACACCGTGCTTTGCTTCCCTGCAGGTATGCTCTTCTCCCTTGCAAAGCCCTATATTGACAAGGTGCTTATGAAAAACGACCTTGTATGGTACTGCGGCTTTACCGTGGTTTTTGTGCTGTTTGGTCTTTTCTCACAGAACAGGGGCGAATCAGCAATTCATCACAGCCTGTTTGCAATTTTCTTTGCTCTTGTGGTTACCGTTATGATGATGAAGGTGCAGATAAGGAGCTCAATCCTTGATTGGTTCTCACAGCACATTTTCTCATTCTTCATTCTTCAGCGCATTCCCATGCTTGTGTTGCGCCACTACGGTTATGCAAAGGAGCCTTATTTCTACATCATTATGAGCTTCTTTATTACTGTTGTTATGTCAATGCTCTTTGATGCGGCAATGGATAAGCTTGATTCATTTATTTTCAAGCCCCGCAAGAAAAAGGAAATCAAAGAATAATAGGAAAAACCAAAACACCTGTTCAACAAGTCGTTGAACAGGTGTTTATCTTATATACCAATTATAGCACAAAAATTATAAAAAAACAAGACTTGCATAACAGGTGGCGGTGTAGTAAAATTGCAGGTACTATGATACAAAGGGGAGTTTGCTTTGTTGTTAAAAGATATGTATCCCGAACAACTCAAATACTATGGCGTGAGAGAGTTTCTTGACAGCGAAATCAAGCGACTTACCGCACTCATAAAGGAATACAAGGAGGATATCAAGGAGCAGGGCAGCGAATTCAATCGCGACAACCCTATCGGTGGTATGTACTCGGGAATGGAGCTTACTGAAATCCATTATGAAATGGAAAAAAAGATGCTCTATTCACAGGAGGCAAGCAACGATATTTATTTTTATGAAAAGCTCCGACTTGCCCCGTATTTTGCAAGGGTAGATTTTAAAGCCGACGGCGCATTGAAGGAAAAGAGCGTTTACATCGGCTTGCGCACACTTCAGAATCCCGATACCTTTGAAATGTACGTGTGCGACTGGCGCGCCCCAATTGCATCACTTTTTTATGAGGATTTTGAGGGCAAGGCGTTTTTTGAAGCTCCCCGCGGCAAAATGTACGGAGACCTTCTCCTTAAAAGACAGTATAAGTTTGAAAACGGAGAGCTGAAATATTACGTTGACAGCGACATAAAGATAGACGACGACATTCTCCGTGAGGTTCTTTCATCCTCCTCGGGCGAGCATCTTAAGGTTATTGTTAACTCCATTCAGCGTGAGCAGAATAAGGTTGTGCGCTATTCCGACGGAGAAAATCTCCTTGTTATCGGACCTGCAGGCAGCGGCAAAACCTCGGTGGGCTTCCACAGGCTGGCATACCTTCTTTACCGCAACAGAACGGAGCTTGCATCATCGGAGATTATAATGTTCTCCAATAACGACATTTTCTCAAGCTACGTTGCTGACATCATCCCCGAGCTTGGTGAAATGCCCATTAACTACGCTTCATTTTACAGCATTTTTGCTGCAGAGCTTCCCACCCTTAACGTGGGCGACTATTATGCCCTTGCAGATGAGGTAATTGCAGGCGACAAAAACAGGCTGGGCTCTGCTGCTGCGAAAATGAGCAGAGATTTTCTTAATTTTCTTGAGTGTGGCGCCTGTGCACTTGAGCCTGAGTTTGCAGACGTAACCCTTGAGGATAAGGTGATTATTTCTGCAGAGCAGATTTTACAGCGCTTTATGCAGGACGATGAAAATTCACCAAAGGCACGCGGCGAACGCCTTGCTGCGTTTGCACAGGGTGTTATCGAGGAGTTCTTTGTTGAAAATCAAAAGGAAATTTATAAAGCAGTTGATGATGAAACGTCAATTGATGAGGACACCTCAAAGCTTGTAAAGAGGCTGAAGCGTCAGGTAAAGGCTCAGGCTGTGGAAATGATAAAAAACGCAGTTCTCACAGACCCCTTGAAGATTTATATAAAGCTCCTTCACGAATATGCGGAGGAAATCGGCAACCCCCACCTTACAGATACCCTTGAAAGCCTTAAGAGGGGTGTTGTGGAGTTTGAGGATGCTCTTGGCGTGGTATATGTAAAAACCGTGCTCGGCACATCTGCGGTGCTCCTTGGAGTTAAGCACATTCTTATAGACGAGGCACAGGATTTGTCCTTCGTCCAGCACGCTATTATCAAAAAAATGTTCCCCCGTGCAAGGGTAACCTTACTTGCCGATACAAATCAGGCACTTATCGAGGGAATAAATACAGTAAATGAGGAGCTTCTTGCAGACATTTACTCCGCAAAGACTATGAAGCTTCACAAGAGCTACCGCTCAACGGAGCAGATAAACGAGTTTGCTCTGGGCTATCTTCCCCATGACAAAAAATATGAGATTTTCAAGCGTCAGGGTAGTGAGGTAAGCACCATTTCAGGTAACGAAAAGGACTTAATCAACAAAATAAAGGAAGAAAGCGAAAAGGGCAAAACCCTTGCAGTTATTACAAAAACTGCAGAGCAGTCCCGCAGACTTTACAAGTCGGTGAAAAAGACTGTGGAGAATATCCGCCTTTGCGACAACAAGTCCTGTGAGCTTTCAAGTGCACCTGTAATAATGCCCCTTGCACTTACAAAGGGTCTTGAGTTTGACAGCGTTATTATTGCCGACGAGGACAAGTGCTTCTCGGGTGAGGGCAACGAAAGGTTTATGTACCTTGCTTCAACACGTGCACTTCACAGCTTAACAGTTTTTGAATATTAAAAAAGTCCGTTGAGCCATTGGCTCAACGGATTCTTTTTATGCATTTTTCTGAATTTCCTTGTTGATTTCCTTACGCAGATTTAACAGCCATTCCTTTTCGTGGGGATATGTAGTAAAGCTGAGAGGAATATCAAGACCCTTTTCAATAAGCTTTAACACATAATCACGGCTTGTAAGTGCTTCAAGGAGCTTCAGGGCTCTTACATCCTGAAATGCATCTGCAAATACAAGGTGTCTTAATGAGTTGAGTGGCTTGCCACCCTCACCGGGGTAAACAACAAAGCTGTCGCCTGAAGGGAAGCCACCGCCTGCATCCGTAACTGTGAATGGGTCAATGGGATGCTTTGAATACTGCACGTGCCAGAAGTTGTGACCCCAATGCAGGAAGCCCTTTGCATCATATTTGTAAAGCAGAATGCCAATCACTCTGTTACGTATTGAGGGCTGAGCAAACATTCTGTTAGGCAGGTGCTTATTTGTCTGTGCGCAACAATAATATGTCCAGAAATTTTTAACCTCACCCTTGAAAATATCAGCCTCGTCCTCGGAGCAAACGGGGGTTTTGATAAGTCCGTTTTTGTAATAGGTGATGTCGGAAAGCGCGTCAAGGGAATTGAAGTCGCTGAAATATTTTTTAACAATATCAGCGGCTTTTGTGTATTGCTCAATTTGCTTTTCGTTAGGCTCGTCGGAAACGTGTATCCAGCAACGCTCCTTTATGCCCAAGGCCTCAGTTTCCTCACGGAGTGCAACGGAAAACTGTGCAAGGAAGCCGGTATATTCCTCGCCTGCCGCCTCGGTTTCCCAACCGAAAATACGCTTGATTTCGCCGTCAACCTCTGCCATAACCTTGGGTGCATGCTCTGCACCCCATTGGGTAAAGAGGTGTGAAATCTCAAATGCCTCAATACCATTCTTAAGGCAGATTTCAACGTATCTTCTGAAGTTTTTGAAATCAAATGCGTAGCTGTTGCCGTCTTTTTTTACACCCACAAGCTGGAAGGTGGGTCTTTTACCGCCAACGGCTGTATCAAGTGGAGGAGTAAACACGGGTGTCAGAAGCATATTGACGCCGTGCTCCCTCGCATTTTTTATAAAGCGGTCTGCAATTACCCAATATTCCTCGGAGCAGGGCTCAACGTTGTAATATGTGCAAAGACAGTCGTTGTGAAACCAGTTTGTAAACAGAAAATCCTGCTTGGGAAGCTCTGCATCAATAAGGTTAAGGCTGAACACCTTTTCGCATACAGCATCACCTGCAGAAAGCTTAATGATAATTTCCTGCTGACCGCAGACGTCAGCTGTGGGCTTGTACTCAAACCAGAGTGCTGACCACTCACCCTTAACAAGTGAGATTTTGCCCTCTGCGGGCATAAGCAGCTCGGGAAATTCCTTCCTGTCTGCAGGGTAGTGGAAGTTGTCGGAATCCTCATAGCGTGTTGTGCCTGCAGGAATATCCCTTACCTGGTAAATTGCAATGTTGTCTTTAATTGGTGAAACAACTTCAACAGAAATTTCTGTTTCGCTATCGGCTTCGGGGAGCATTGCAAGCTGAAATGAAAAATTCTCGTTTTTAAGTGATGAAAAGGACGTGAATTCATTTTCGTTTGGTTCAATGTCCTTGAAAACCTTGGAAAGTGATGATAATAAGAGGGCTTTCATAATTATTTCTCCTCTGACTTAGGGTGAAAGGAATTATCCGAACCGTGTTTTCTACAGGCGGATTTCCGTTCATCCTGCGTTAAAATACTCGCCAATCCGTCAGGATTAGCTGCGTTTTTGCCTTGTCTGACCAAAAATCCGTACTGTAGAAAATCTTT
>JAGBTL010000126.1 GCA_017631355.1 Clostridia bacterium | reverse complement strand
TTGGTCAGACAAGGCAAAAACGCAGCTAATCCTGACGGATTGGCGAGTATTTTAACGCAGGATGAACGGAAATCCGCCTGTAGAAAACACGGTTCGGATAATTCCTTTCACCCTAAGGAGGAACAAAAAATGCAGGCTATTGAAGCAATTATTAAGCTTATTTTTTCAATGATTCTCAGCTTGTCAACAATTCTTGCACCTGTTGACGGACTTATCACATCAGGCGGTGAATCAGCTTACTTCACACAGTGGAGTGAGGAAGACAAATTTGATATTGATGATTATGCTGTTGTTGAGAAGGAGGCAGGCGAGGATTTCGTTGTTCTCAACATCACAGACGTTCAGCTTAACGACGATGAGGTTTACGGTGCAGGCGGTGAATATTCAAACGCACTTATCACAAAGATGGTTGAGGAATATCAGCCCGACCTTATCACATTGAGCGGTGACAACTCATGGTGCACAATGGGTTACCTTGAGCTTATCAGCCTTATGGAGTCATTTGGTATTCCGTGGGCACCCATTATGGGTAACCACGACGGACAGGGCTGTATCAGCGAGTTCTGGGCAGCACAGAAGCTTTCCGAGGCAGAAAACTGCTTGTTTGAGTTTGGTCCCGAGGGTATGGGCTACGGCAACTATATCGTAAACGTTAAGGAAGGCGACGAATACGTTTACACCTTCTTTATGATGGACACTCACGCAGATGCAGAGTTCGTTCTTGAGGACGGCTCAACAGTTGAAGGCTACGACCACCTCTGGTACAATCAGCAGGTGTGGTATGAGTGGGCAGTAAACGGCATTGCTGCAGAGGCAGGCCGCGTTGTTCCCAGCACAGTTGTGTTCCATATTCCTATTTTTGAAATCCACGAGGCTTGGGAAATGGTAAGCATTCCTTCAGAAGATAACGAGTTCGGTGTTGTTGCACCTGAATATGCTGACACAGTTCAGGGTGGCATTGGTGAGCTTCCTTGTCCCGCACCTGTTAACAACGGCTTTTTTGACCTTTGCAAGCAGCTTGGCAGCACAAATGCAATCGTTTTCGGTCACGACCATTACAACGATGCAGTTATTCCCTATGAGGGTATTAACCTTGTTTACGGTGTTAAGTCAGGCTTTGGTAGCTATTGGGACCACAATTTGATTGGTGGTACAACACTCACAATCAACTCAGCAGGCGACGTAGACGTTCAGCAGCACTACTATGACCTTGAGGAAAACGGCTTTAACATTTATAACGACTGATAAATAATCAGCAAAACAGAACCCCACCCCATTCAAAGCCTGAATGGGATGGGGATTTTTTATTGCTGTGCAATTTCTTTAAAGGTATCGCGTATTTCAGTTGTGTTACCTGTTGCAAGGTAATATTCATAGCTGAAGGCCTCAAAGCTTCTGAAGGTACGGGTTTTGGTAATTGCAATGTATGATGTGGGACCATCTTTTGAGGGGTCCTCGTTTGTGGTGTTACCGCGCTCGTATATACCTGTCAGGAACTCCTCCTCATCGGGAACGTATATGCCGATACCGAAGCTGTCGTCAAATTCACCTGTAAAGGCTGCCCAGTTTTCCTTGGAGTAAAAGTGGGGATAACCTGCATCAGGCCAGAAAATCAAATCCTTTTCGTAGGATAATTTATCGTCTGTCCAAGGCTTGTCGCCTGCATAGTAAACAAAGCTTTCAAGGGGAGCAACACAGTAAAATGCAGGGATTTCCTGTGAGCATTCTGCTTCGGGATAGCCCGAAAAATCAACAAATCGGCAGGTTGTGTGAACAGCACCGTTTTCAATGATGTACCACGCCTCCATATATGAGGGGGTTATAAATTCCTTTTCCTTTGCCCAGTCAAGTGGTCGGCACTTGATGTATATCTCATTGTCAGTAACCCTGAGGTCAATTATTTTGCTGTGGTCATTGTATTGATTACCACCCTGCACAGGGTTGTAGCGCCAATCATTTTCCATATACACACCGTGATCATAGTCAAGGGTGCCGTAGTACGACTGCTGAACAAGTCTGCCTGTGTCGTTGCGGTTAATAAGGTTTACGTTTTTGTTTACCGCCTTTGTTTGATAGCGCTCACTTGCATTTGAATCCACCTTGATTTTGCCGTCAACATTAACCGCTTCAACATCTGAATTCAGGTCTTCAACATAGCTGAGAGCACCGCCCCACAAAAGGTCAACACCGATTTTCAGATTATCCGCTTCGGTGAAAATCTCTTGCTGTGGAATTTCACGATTGAATACCGAAAAGCCGTCTATTTTGATTTTTCCGCTTTCGCTGTTCAAGGCTTCAAGGGTTAGGGTAAGGGGCTTGGTGCCCTTATAGGCTTCAAGAAAATCATCGGTAAAGGAGTAAAAGTCAGCTGACTTGTCTGATGGCTCAAGGAAGAACTCCTCAGAGTGCTCTTTAAAACCACGCTGATAAGTGAGTGTTGCCTTAACGTAGCAGTCAGCGGTGTAGCTTATGCCGTAGTAGTTGAACAGCTTGAAATCCGCCTCGTGAAAATAAAGGGTCAGGGGATTATCAATTATGTAATTACCACTATCGTCAATTATGTCGTTTATGGATGATACCGTGAACACCATTTCGTAATCATTGCCGACCTTGAATTCATCATCCGTAGCAATAAAGCTTGCGATATATGGCGATAAAATAAGCAAGGTTATCACTGCCAATGCACCTACAATGGCTAAAATAATTTTAATTACCTTTTTCATAAAAACACCTGCCTTTTGTGTTAGTTATACAATAACATTTTAGTGTGATTCAGTCAAATAAAACTTTATATACTGGGCAAACTATTCCTGAGGTGATTTTTATGACAGAAAAAGG
>JAGBTL010000125.1 GCA_017631355.1 Clostridia bacterium | reverse complement strand
TTGTCGGTATGTGTGAGCATATAAAGCTGAATATATATTCCCGCAGAGGACTTAAATTACAGGCAAAAACCGTAAAAAGACTTATGCGCTGGAATAAGTCCACGGTATACGGAAAGCTTAATAATTTCAAGGATGTAAAATCAATTGAGGATTATCAGAGAATCGTTCCCCTCTCTGTTTACGCTGACTACGATGACTACGTGTGGAGAATGGCAAATGGTGAAAAGGGACTTATTACAAATATGTACGTGCGCCGTTTCACAGAAAGCTCAGGCAGCACAGGCAAGCAGAAGCTTGTTCCCCTTTCATATTGGGCAGAATGGGTTTGTCAGTGCTTCAGCTTCAGCGCACCTGTTGGTTGTGCCGTAAAGTGGTTTGCCCAGCACGGTAAGACATTACCTGCACAGAAGGGTCTATTGACCGCTGAAATCGGTTGCAGAAAGGTTAAGGGCGGTACTATAAGCTGTCTTTCATCCATTCCCCTTCTTAATGTAAAATCTATTGTAGAAACCTTCACAACCTCACCCAAGGAGGTTCTTTTCCCCGAGCCCGGTGTGGATATGGATATGCACTATATGAAGCTGCGCTTTGCTTTACCAAGTAAAAAAATCAGCTATCTCGGTACAATATTCATTACAACACTTGAATCCATGTTCTTCTATATGGAGGAAAACTGGGAAATGCTTTGCGATGATATTGAAAAGGGTATCATTAACGACAAGGTAAGAGTTCCGCAGGAAATCAGAGATAAATACAACAAAAAGCTTAAGCCCAATCCCAAGAGAGCCGAGGAATTAAGGCGCGAATTCAGAAAGGGCTTTGATGAGGAGCCTATCATCCCCCGAATTTGGCCAAACGTTGGCTGGATGTATGGTATGGGTACAGGTGCGCTCAGCTTTTATCAGAAAAAGCTTCGCAGATACCTTGGTGAGGACATTCCCATGCATTATCTCGGCTACACTGCAACTGAGGCATTTATGGCAATACCCCTTGAGTTCAACTCATACGAATACGTTATTCTTCCCCAAAACGGCTTTTATGAGTTCCGCCCTATTGATCAGGAGGGCTATGATAACCTTCTTACAATCAAGGACCTTGAGGTTGGTAAGGAATACGAAATCATTCTCACTAACATGAGCGGCTTTTATCGTTACAGAATTGAGGACGTTGTTAAGGTTACAGGCTACTATAATCAGTCACCTAAAATCACATTCTGTTACAGACTTAACCAGATTGCTAACATCAGCGGTGAAAAGGTAAGCTCACTTGCATTTGATGAAATCGTAGCAAATCTTTCCGAGGCAATGGATGATTTCTACATTGGCTACAGCATTTATCCCGACAGAACAACATCACCCGGTCATTACGTACTTTTCCTTGAAACTGCAGACCCTGTAAGCGATGATAAGAAAGCAAAGTATAATAAAGCTTTCGAAGCAATGCTCTGCAAGGGTAACGTAAGCGTTGAGCCCCTTATCAAGAGCGGCGCCCTTGGTCACTGCGAGGTTAAATTCCTTAAGAGCGGCACCTATGACGATTACAGAGAGGTGCTCAGGAGCCGTGGCGCAAACCTTAACCAGGTTAAGCCCCTTAAGGTTATTGACACCGACGAAAAGCGTGATTTCTTCTTTGCACACGTTGAGGATTAATAATAATGAAGGAATTAGATTTTAAGCACGAAGCCGAAGCACTCAGGAGCAAGGGTTTGACCGATGAAAGGGTTATAAATGACCTTTTGAAGCACAAGGCTGAAACACCATATATGCAGCAGAGGAAATACCCCACAGAAATGTATGACAAGGTTAACCTTATGTGCAGAAAATATATGGACAGGCTTGCCCGCTTTGAGGTTGACTACGGCTTTGAAATAAACGAGGAAAAGTTCAAGAACACCCTCATTTGTTGCCTTGAATGTGCACCATTTATGCACTCTCAGGTAATAAACAATCCCATTGCACCTTATTGGCGTGTTGCAGATTATCACATTGACGACGTTGTAATTGTTAAGCACGTTGATGATATTGATGCTGCAAGAGATGAATTCTTTAAAATTCAGATCCCCCTCAAAAGCAACGTGCAGATAAAAATCGGTCTGTACTACTGCAATGGTAACACATACGTTTTATTTATTTGGAACCATATGCTCTTTGATGGTGGCGGATATAAGGCGTTCTGGTACGATTTCTGCAGAAACTACACAGAATATGATTTAAATGGCGTTTCCCCTGTTGCCTTTTCAAGTGGCTCACGAAGCTACAAGGAGGTTTACAAGGACATGGACAAGGAAACTCTTAAGGCCGCAAAGAAGCAGCTTGCAAACGTTTCGCCTAAAATAAAAAGAACAATGCCCTTCAGGACATTGGACAAAACAAATGAAATCATAATTGTTTCAAGACAGGTCGAGGCAGAAAATTTCCAAAGGGCTGTTGACTATGCCAAGAAAAAAGGCGCAACTGTTACAGATCTGCTGATTGCAGCGTTCATCAACGCACTTGCGAAAATCACGGATATGCCCACAGATGAAGCAGTCAGCATTGCTTGTGCAACGGATTTGAGGCGCCATATAAAGGATTTATCTACCTTAGGCTACACCAACCACGTTTCATTTTCACATTGCTCTATTGAGGGCACAGGAGCCTCATTTGACACCATACTTGAAAGAGTATCCAAACGAATGAAGGAAATCAAAAGCGATCCGTTTATGGGCTTGCACGGATTACCTCTTCTGAATTTTGCTTACAAGGCAATGACTTATATACAAGCTGAAAATGCGGTTAAAATGTTCTACAACAATCCTGTGTTTTCTGTTAGCAACGTTGGTGCGGTTGACAAATTAGGCTTTGATTTATCGGGCAACTCCCCTATTTCAGCCTTTGTTGCAGGCGCTGCCAAGAACAAGCCCTGCGCTGTTATGACTGCGCTTACCGTAAATGGTAAGCTGAGTGCATCAATGTGCCTGAGAGGAAATGCAGACGACAAGGAAGTGCTTGAAAGCTTCTTCACAATTTTCAAGGACACAATTGAAGGCTTATAAAAAATATCCGACTACACGGTGTGTAGTCGGTTTTATTTTTTAGTCGGCTGTAAGCTCTCTGATGTAACGCTTAAAGAATGCAACGCCGTCCTCAAGTGAGGAAACGGGGATTCTTTCATTTGTGCCATGAGTTGTAAGCAGAAGACCTGTTGTCATAAGGTAAGGTGAATAACGGTAGATGTTATCACAAACATCCTCATACTGACGTGAGTCTGTGCCACCCATAACAAGGTAAGGAGCAACGATTGCCTTGGGGTCCATACCCTTGCAGATTTTTTCGATAGCCTTGAATGCTCTTGAATCTGTGGGTGAAATCTTTGAGGGATTCTTACCTGCAAGCATTTTAACCTCTGTCTTGGGACCGGCATATTTGCGTATATGCTTTTCAACGTCCTCAACTGTCTGACCGGGCATAATACGGAAATTAACGACTGCAGATGCCTTCTGAGGAAGCACGTTTGGTGCAGGGCTACCGTTTGCCATTGTAACAGCGGTTGTTGTACGCATCATAGATGCAACAGGAGGAATTTCAGAGCAAACCTTTGTAAGAAGCGGCTTAAGAACAGGGAAATTGCTCATTACGCACCTTACGGGATAGCTTGTATTCTTGCCGATTTCATTGAAAAGTGAGCAAAGCTGAGGTGTAAGCTCTGCCTTAAACTGATGATTTTCAAGATTGCAAAGAATCTTTGAAAGACGACCAAGCGCACTGTGTTTGGGAGGCTGTGATGAGTGACCACCCTTTGCATTTACAGAAATTTCAAAGTCAACGTGACCCTTTTCTGCAAGGCCAACACCTGCAAGGTGACCGTCAATAACCTTATCAACCTTAACCTCAAGGATAGCACCGCCCTCGTCAATAACGCTGTCAAGTCTGATGCCGCGTTCCTTGAACCATTCCATCATAACGTTTGCGCCGCAAAGCTCACCCTCTGCCATAACCTCCTCGTTATGACCGAAGCAAAGGTAAACGTCGCGCTCGGGCACGTAGCCCTCTTCAAGAAGAGTTTCAACTGCTTCCATAACACCAATAAGATGGTTCTTCATATCAATAGCGCCACGGCCCCAAACAAATCCGTCAGCAACCTCGCCGCTGAAGGGCGGATATTCCCAATCTCCTTCAGTACCAGGTGTAACAGGAACAACATCCTGATGAGCGAGCAACGCAATAGGCTCCTTATCGGGATTTGCGCTCTTCCAATGGTAAAGAAGGCTACGAGTTGAAACAATCTCTAAACCGAGATTTTCGTGAACAAGCGGATAAGCCTCTTTAAGGAAGTCATGAAACTCATCAAATTTTGACCAATCAACTACACTTTCATCAACGTTACAGATTGTGGGAATTTGGATTGCCTTTGAAAGATTTTTAATATATCTGTCAACATCAACCTTTTCAGGAGCTAACTGCTCACCTGCATCAACAGGTGCCGCCTTATATGTTGTTGCGGCTCTTACCATGCTTATGCCAACGCCTGCAGCAGCGGCAACACCTAAGCCTTTTAATACCTTTTTCATAACGACACTCCTTTATGAAGTAACTTAATTAAAACAACGACATCTGATCGCTATCGGGCAAATCACCAAACGCACCGCAGGATTTCAACAGCTCAACAGTTGATTTACCTGCTCCTGCACGAATTGCAAAATCCTCAATAGACGAAAACTCTGCTCCACCGTCATCTCTTGCCTTTGAAAGCTGAACGGCAGCCGCCTCACCTACACCTGCAAGTGCTGCAAACGGCATGCGGATTTTGCCGTCCTCGGGCTCATAGGAGCCTGCAGAGGATTTGTAAATATCAATAGGCAGGAACTCAATACCACGAACCATAGCCTCGTAAACAATCATCATAATTGTTTCCTTAGATTTTTCAGCGGCAGAAGCCTCCTTACCCTTTGCTCTTATCATCTGCAAAAGAGTTTTTACAGCGTTTTTACCCTTTGACATTGCTTCTGCATCAACATCATCACCACGAACGGTAAGATATGCACAGTAATATTCAAGAGGCTTGTAAATCTTGAACCACGCAAGACGAAGTGAAGCAATAATGTAAGCTGCAGCGTGAGCCTTGGGGAACATATACTGAATTTTATCGCAGGATTCAATATACCATGCAGGAACGTTGTGAGATTTCATAATCTCAATCATTTCGGGTGTAAGATATTTATTCTTCTTACGAACAGTTTCCATAATATCAAATGCCTGTTTGGGCTCAAGGCCGCAGTGCATAAGATAAACCATGATACTGTCACGAGTACCGATAACCTCGGAAATTGTACAGGTACCATCCTTGATAAGATCCTGTGCATTGCCAAGCCACACGGCTGTACCGTGAGAAAGACCTGCAATCTGAATAAGGTCGGCAAAGGTTTGTGGTCTTGCTTCAAGAAGCATTCCCTTTGTGAAGTCCGTGCCCATTTCAGGAATGGAAAGTGTACCTGTGGGCCAACCAAGCTCCTCCTCGGTAACACCAAGAGGCTCGGGGCTTGTACAAAGCTCATAAAGCTTACGGTCGCTGATATCAATATCAAGCACGTCAATGCCTGTAAGGTCTGTAAGGTGCTTGTAAATTGTAGGCACATCATGGCCGAGCTCGTCAAGCTTGAGCAAGGTATCGTGCATGGAGTTAAAGTCAAAGTGTGTTGTAATAATATCCTTGGTTGCGTCGTCAGCTGGGCGCTGAACAGGTGTGAAATCCTCAACCTCGTAGGTATTGGGAACAACAACCATACCACCGGGGTGCTGACCTGTTGTTCTTTTAACGCCTGTACAACCAATT
>JAGBTL010000018.1 GCA_017631355.1 Clostridia bacterium | reverse complement strand
TTGTGCTTTCGGCTGTTGCGCCGAAGGCTACACTCTTACCGTTAAAGGTAACAGCCTCCTTTACGGTTGAATAACCGCAGGCAGAGCAAACGCTGTTAACGTAGCTGTGACCTGTTGCAGGTAAAGCGGCGTTACAGGTTGTGCAAATTCCGCTCTTTGTGCAGGTAACACCGCTGGGGGTGTGACCCTTGGCAGGAATTACCTTGTGAAATTCAGCCGGACAATCATAGCAGCCCGATTGTGCTGTACCTGACTCCGTGCAGGTTGCTTCCTTGGTTATAAGCCAAGCGGTGTATCTGTGGCTTGGTGCAACGCTCAAATCACAGGCTATACGCAGAATTTCGCGGGCATCATCGGTTGTAACGTAGCCGTCGCGGTTAATGTCTGCAGCCATTTCCTGAACTGTGTCGGGTGCTTGAAGCCCTGCAGCGTAGGTTAAGGCAAGCTGGGCATCTTTTGTGGAATAAACGCTGTCCTCGTCAACGTCACCGTTAGCGGCACCAAGGGACGTAACTGATAAAGTGAAAATGGTTAAAATACAAACGAATAGTGTTAATAAAATCCGTTTAGATTTCATTTTTCTCAACCTCTGTATAATGTTTTAAGAAGCTCTATTTCTCTTTGGTAGCCGTCAATGTCGTTGGGTGTTTCCAAAAAGAAGGGTAAATTTTTAAGCTTGGGATGGTTAATAATTCTTTCAATTGCCTCAAGTCCGATACCGCCCTCGCCGATTTTTGCATGGCGGTCCTTGTGACAACCAAGGAAGTTGAGGCTGTCGTTAAGGTGTATTGCCTTAAGTCTGTCAAGACCGATAATGCGGTCAAATTCATCTAACACACCATCAAGGTTGTTTACAATATCATAGCCTCCGTCAAAAACGTGGCAGGTGTCAAGGCAAACTCCCAGCTTGTCCTTAAGCTCAACCTTGTCAATGATAGCGCGTATTTCTTCAAAGCTTCTGCCAACCTCGCTGCCCTTGCCTGCCATTGTTTCAAGCAGGATTGTGGTTTTCTGCTCGGGGAATAAAACGGCGTTGAGCATATCAGCAATGTACTGAATGCCAACCTCAGCCCCCTGACTAACGTGGCTGCCCGGGTGGAAGTTGTATAAAGCGCCGTCAATATGGTCAAGTCTGAAAATATCGTCTGCCATTGTGTTTTTGGCAAACTCACGAAGACCCTCGTCTTTGGCACAGGCATTCATTGTGTATGGAGCGTGTGCGAGCACACTTACAATGCCGTTTTCCTTACGGTATTCCTCAAAAGCCTTGACATCCTCAAGGTCAAGGGGCTTTGCCTGACCGCCGCGGGGATTACGTGTAAAAAACTGAAAATCATTTGCACCTATTCGCACAGCCTCCTTGCCCATAGCAAGGTAACCGCCTGAGCTTGACAGGTGACAACCAATAATAAACATACTAATCACCAATTATTTTAATTTGTGTATAAACAGACCGCTTAAGAGCTTAGGCTCAAACCATGTTGATTTGGGCGGCATAATCAGGTTTGCATCTGCTATTGACATAAGGTCGCTGAGTGTGGTGGGGTACATTGAAAATGCAACCGCCATACCGCCGTCAACAAGCCTTTCAAGCTCACCGAGACCGCGAATGCCACCGATAAAGTCAATGCGCTTATCTGTGCGGGGGTCACCAATGTTAAGAATTGGTGTGAGCAGGTTTTTCTGCAGAATGGAAACGTCTAATTGGTCAACAGGGTTTTTGGGGTCAAATGTACCTTCCTTTGCAGTAAGCTTGTACCATTTGCCATTTATATACATACCGAAATTGTGCTTTGCATGGGGGTGATATGCTCCGTCACAGGGGGCAGCCTCAACAACAAAGTCAGCAGAGATTTTGTCAATGAATTCACCTTCGGTGTTGCCGTTAAGGTCCTTGACCACGCGGTTGTAATCCATAATTTCAAGGCTCTCTGCAGGGAAAAGAACTGCAAGGAAGTAGTTGAATTCCTCTGTGCCATCAAAATCAGGATTCTGCTCACGTCGCATTTTTGCAACGTTTACTGCAGATGCGCAACGGTGGTGGCCGTCTGCAATGTAAAAGTCACCAACGCTACCAAGAAGCTCTGCAAGCTTAGCGCATACGTCAGCATCCTCAATAACCCAGACGGTGTTCTGAATTCCGTCATCTGTTGTGAAATCATATTCGGGAGCACCATTCATATAGCCGTCAATGATTTTAGTGATTTCGCTCTGCTCCTTGTAGCAAAGGAAAATAGGGCCTGTGTTAGCATCGCAGGTGTCGACGTGACGGATGCGGTCAGCCTCCTTGTCGGCACGTGTAAGCTCGTGCTTTTTGATGCGGTTGTTGATGTAATCATCAACCCAAGCGCAGCCAACAAGACCTGTCTGTGCTCTGTCGTTCATAATCTGACGGTAGATGTAAAAGCAGGGTGTGTCGTCTGATTTGCAGATGCCGTCAGCCTCAAGCTTCAAAAGATTTTCCTTTGCTTTAGCATAAACCTCATCGCAGTATATATCTGTGCAGTCGGGTAAATCTACCTCTGCCTTGTCAACGTGTAAAAATGAATAGGGGTTGCCCTCAACCATTACCTTTGCTTCCTCGCTGTTCATAACGTCGTAGGGGAGAGCTGCCACTCTTGAAGCATATTCAGGAGTTGGTCTGAGTGCCTTGAAGGGTTTGAAAACTGCCATATAAAAACCTCCGTGGGTATATAGTCAATAAAAGTATATACAATTATTATATATAAATAATTTTACTTTATTAGC
>JAGBTL010000124.1 GCA_017631355.1 Clostridia bacterium | reverse complement strand
GCTTTACGCCGTCAAACATATCAACACTCTTCATATAGCTGTAAATTTTTGCTGCAGCCTCATCAGTAATCTGATAGCCTGTGGGGTCATAGCACTTGTAGCCATTATACTTTGAGGGGTTGTGGCTTGCAGTAATTACGATACCTGATGAGCAATGAAGTCTACGAACTGCAAATGAAAGCATGGGTGTAGGCATAAGCTCAGGAAAAAGATAAACCTTAACGCCATTTGCAGCAAGAACACAAGCTGCGCTTTCGGCAAACACGTCTGATTTAATACGTGAATCGTAAGCAATTGCAACTGTAGGCTCATCAAAGGTTTCGTTGAGATAGTCGGCAAGACCCTGTGTTGCCTGTGCGACTGTGTAAACATTCATACGGTTGGTACCTGCACCGATAACACCACGAAGACCGCCTGTACCGAATTCAAGATTTTTATAGAAGCGGTCAAGAATTTCATCATCCTTACCCTCGCAGGACTTGAGCTCCGCCTGAAGGTCAGAGTCAAGGACTGCTTTTTCACTCCAGATTTTATAGAGCGCATTTATATCATTCATTGTAATCTACCTTTCAAAATCATTGGTTAAAACCGAAAATGATTATATCACTATCAATTAATAAAATCAATTATCTGATAAAATTTGTGCGAAGTTTCTTTTCAGATGCAGGTCTGATAATGCCATTCTGCTTGCCCAAGTCAATACACTTGAGGAGCCACGCCATATTTTTGCCTATTGTGCGCATTGTCTGAAGTCCCTCTTCATCCTTAAGAACGTCCTCTGCCTTTGCACCGTGTACCATATTCCAATAGCCTGATGAAATAAGAGGCATACTGCTGATAGTTATATATTTGTTCAACACGTCAAGCGCTGCGGTAGAGCCTGCGCGACGACAGCTTACAACTGCTGCCGCAGGCTTATAGCGGAAGTTTGTTGCACCTGAATAAAAGGCTCTGTCAAGAACAGCACAGATTGTGCCTGAGGGAGCTGCATAATGAACAGCAGAGCCGAACACAAAGCCGTCAGCCTCCTTCGCCTTATCAATAAGCACGTTCACAACGTCATCATTGAAAACACAACGACGATCGTTTTCGGCGCATTTACCGCAACCGATACAGCCGCGCACCTGCTTGTTGCCAAGCCAGAAAATTTCGGTTTCAATGCCTGCATTTACAAGCTCCTTTTCAACCTCGCAAAGTGCGGTATAGGTACAGCCCTTTTCGTGAGGTGCACCATTAACAAGTAAAACCTTCATACCATTTACCTCATCAAATCTAAAATATCCATCAATTGAGATGGTTTGTCTATAATATATTCAGGTGAAAGACCTTCTAACACACTCTTGTCCCTGAAGCCCCACGTAACAGCAACGCAAGGAATAGCTGCATTGCGGGCAGTTTCCACGTCAACCTCTGAATCGCCAACATAAACTGCAGAATTTTTATCAGACGCAAGATGCAAAAGGGCATCATTTACGGAATCGGGGCAAGGCTTACGTCGTATGCCCTCACGCTCACCTACAGCGTAATCAAAAATGCCGTCAAAATAATCTGCAACAAGCGTTTGCACCGCAAAATCAGCCTTATTTGAAACAACTGCAAGCTTATAGCCCTTTGATTTAAGTTGATTCAAAAGCTCTACAACACCCTCATAGGGCTTCGTGTTATTGGCAGAGTTTTCCTTATAATGAACCCTGAAAGAGTCAAAGCATTTATCAAGCAAAGCGCTGTCCGTGTCAACAGGAACAGAAAGCTCCATAAGAAGCCTTATACCGTTACCAACAAAGGAGCGAACCTCTGCAAGGCTTCTTTCGGGCAAATTATTGCTTGAAAGAGCGTGGTTTACGCTGTTCTTCAAATCCTCAAGCGTGTCAAGAATAGTGCCGTCAAGGTCAAAGATTATTGTATCAGCCTTCATCTTCGGGGCACTCCAAATCTACTATTGTGTATTCATGAAGAAGCTTGGGCAGAACCTTATCCTTCAAATCAGACGTACTGAACTTAACCGTTGCAGTATTAACACAAGGATGACAAGCAAAGTATTCGTCATTAAACACGTTCTTTTCAATAAGCAGTTTCACTTTTTGCTCCTTATCATACATAAGCGAAAGAACGGTGAGTGATCCAGGCGTAACGTTAAGAAGCTCCGTCATCTGCTCACCGCTTGCAAAAGAAAGTCTTGCAGAGCCAATCTGCTTTGACAGATACTTGGTCTTAAAAGGCATATCACCAGGAATAAGAAGCATATAAAAATCGGTCTGCTGACGGTTAGTGAGAAGAAGATTCTTGCAAATCTTAGCATTAATAATCTTTTCAACACTCTCACAAAGCTCAATAGTAGCAGCTTCATCGTGCTCGGCACGGATATATTCAACCCCGTTATTTTCAAGGAAAAGATAGCTGTCCATCTCTTTCTCGGTAGCAGTTGCTTCAGGGTGAACATTAAAGGTTTGTGGATATATGTACATAAAGAATCACCCTTAATATAATTTCAAAGTCTTTTCAGCAGCCTCGCGCAGACAGAAACCTGTAAGCGAAACTCCATTCATATTATATTCTTCAGTAAGCCTTGCAAGCTTTGCAAGGTTTTCATCTGTGGAGCTTGACCAAACATCAAAAATTGCATCAAGCAAATCACAGCACATACTAAATTTCTTTACCCACTTTTTCATTTCGGCAAAAAGGGGCTTTGAATCATCACCTATAAGCGCAAGACACTCTCGCATTTTGCTATTATACTCGCTAAACTCCTTAAGCGCCTGTTTCTTCTCCCCTGTTGAAACAAGGAAATTGAGCCTTGCAAGTGTATTACTCATAAAGGCAGAGCTATATCTTGTAAGACAAGAAACACCCAGATGGTCAGCAAAATACGAGAAAAGCTCCATATCGTCACCAAGCATTTCCCTGTGCGCGTTATTAAGCGAATTGTCGGGATTATATGCAACAGGATTCCAAAGGTAATCTGCAATTGTCATAAGCGGAATTTTTGAACACTCGGCATATTCCATTACGTTTGAAATAAGACCCTCACAGGACTTATAAAGCTCCTTATCCCTGCCCTGAATTGCTCCGAGATGCATTTCCTGAAACATTTCACAATCATTAACAGGATAGTTATCCCAGAAAAGCGGCTTATGGTCAGTTGAACGGAAAAGCTCCTGACTTTCACGGACTGTAAGAACTCTTGAGCAAATCTCCTCGCCTGTCCAGAACATTGAAACGTCTGAGGGAATGCCCTTACCGAACTTTGTAATGTAATAGCCGTTTTCATCACCGCTATATTGTGTGGGACAAACCGTGAGCTTAATACTGCTATCAAAGGCTTTGAGCTCATCGTAAACCTTGTTTATTAAATCGATATGAGCATCAACAATGCCATCGTATTTTTCTGCGTCCTCGGGGTATTGAAATTCCCAAGGAATATCATCAAGAAGAAGTCCAAAACCGCGCACACCGATATTGTAAATGCTTTTCATTTTGTTGATAAGTAAATCAAAATCCTCGACCGATGTGTATTTGTATGAAATACCGGGACCGATACACCAATTAAAGTCAAAGTAATTCTCTTTAGCATAATCAACAAGGATTTTCAAATCCTCAAGGTCTTTTTCGGGATAAAGCTCACGCCATTTTTCGCGGTGAAAAATGTCATCCTTAGGGGCATAAAAATATGTATTCATACCATACTTCGCCATAAGTGACATTACAGAAAGTCTTTTACTATGCTCCCATGTAGGACCATAAAAGCCTTCAATATATCCACGTGTTTCAAATGTGGGGTAATCTTCAATACTACCCTCACAGAGGGAATTGTCATTTATGAGCTTGCAGAGTGTATTAAGCCCCCTGAAAGCGCCTTTTTCCGTGGAACACTCAATAACAGCACCATCATTTTTTACTGTGATAACATACTTTTCGGGAGAAAGACGCCTTAACTCATCAATATACGTAGTTGCACGAGTATCGGTAAGATTTACTGTAACGTTATAATCACCTGATACGTTAATGCCGTATCCCTCAAAAACCTTATGTGCAAGAGCGTTCAAATCACCACAGATTTTCACACCATTTGTTTTAACTACCGCACCTGTAAGGTTATTTTTCTGTAAAACAGGATAAATCATAAATGCTTGAACTCCTTTTTATATTCTTCAACAAGCTTGTTATTTATTTCGTCGCCGCCGTCAACATTGGCACTGCAAAAGTGAGGCGGATTAAAGCCGATATCTGCACAAAGCTCAACACAACGAGCAACTATACTGTTTAATATAAGCGCGCCAGCTACCGTGGATGTAGCACAGATTTTACCGTCAACTCCGTTAACTGACACGCAGGCATCACCCACACAACCGCAGTTATCAAGCACAACATCAGTTATCTCGCAAAGGCGTTTACCGCTTTTGTGACGTGATGGACTTGCGTTTGTATGATTAAGGTTTGTAAGGGAAATTGTTTTAAGACCCCTTTCCTTACAAATCAAAGCCATATCCACAATAATACCGTTCCTGCCTGAATTTGATATTATGACAATAACATCGTCAGGCTTCATATCATAGCGGATATACAGCTCCTCGGCAAGACCCTCCTTACGTTCAAGGACCGTGCTTTCACTTGCACTTACGTGGAGCATCAAATCGTCACAAAGGACGGGTTGAATCTGCACAAGCCCTCCTGCCCTGTAAAAAAGCTCCTCAGCGAGCATATGGGAATGACCTGTACCAAAAAGAAATATTTTTTTATTATTAACAAGTGCATCCTTGAACAGAATTGCAGCTTGTTCAATTGAATCGGCACAATCTGTTTTAATTTTTGAAATTATACTTTCAACTTCGTTTATATATTGAAACGCTTTATTCATACAAACCTCTTGCAATATTAAGTGCACCTATTTCAGGTGAAACGGTGAGAATTTCTATTTTAGTTTCGGGAAAATGGAGCAAAATATCCTCACAAAAGCTTTCTTTAAAAGCTTTACAATGGGTGAAAACACCGCCATAAAGGGCAAGAGTTCTCACATTTCCTATTTCATCAAGCAGGCTCATAACCGTGTCCGCAAGGGAAAAGGCTTCACCCTCAATAATCTCCTGCGCAGTTACGTCACCATTGTCTGCTAATTTGCCGATTTCAGCCCCATAGCCTGCAATAAAATTCTTTTTAGTGCTTTCCGAATAGATTACGTCAATTATCTGACGAGTTGAGGAAACTCCGAAATACTCCTTAAGTATATCTGCAAAAACATCATTATAGCCGTGATTTTCGCAATAACAGCTATGCTTGACAGCACTGACGGCTATTGAATACGCAGAGCCTTCATCACCTATGATATGACCCCAACCGCCTTTGACAACAAGCTGACCGTCACCGTCCTTACCCAAAGCCATTGAGCCTGTTCCGCAAATAGCAACAGCATCACAGCCCGATGCAACATATGCAACGTAAACATCACTGTTCATTGCAATTTTATTTGCATTTATTATACCGCTACAAAGGTTGTTGATTGTTTCAGTATCTGCTTCATTATCAAGGGCAGAGCAGCCTATAAACACACCTTCAAAGGTAATTTCACCAAGACTGTTGCTGATATCATCAATTATTCTTCGGAGATTCTTACGTGATTCATCCATACCGATGGCATAGTAATTGATAGAGCCGCCCTCCGTATTGCAAAGGACAACACCCATTTCGTCGGCTACAACAGCCTTTGTAAAAGTGCCACCGCCATCAATACCCATATAGTATTTCAAAAAATCACCTCTTATTATAAAATGGGCAAAAGGGAGTATTGCTACTCCCTTTTTAAAATTATTTACCAAGTCGCGACATAAGCTCAGCAACGTTTTCAACAATTGCCTCATTTGTCAGGTAACCAAGAGAATTGGTCTCGTGGTAATGACGTCTGTCAAACACGTCCTTACCCTGCTCAATATATGGCTGTGTTTTGTGAAGAACAAAGTCATTGGGTGCAACACAGTAGCCTGTCATATCGTTTGATACTGCATAAACAAGAAGATCTTTATCGCCCACAACGTCAATAATAGGTGTGGGGTTGATATCGGTGCCCCTACCCGTTGCAGACTTGTCCGCCTCAACAGCGCCACCATAAACAACCTCAGGGAAGGGCTCACCTGGGAGCATAAGAATCTGCTGTGTGCCAAGCTTTATGTAAACCATCTCTGTAAGAAGAGCAAGACCTAAATCACCCTTATCAGAAGCATAGCGCTGACCACAAACAGCACCGATTGTTACCATAAGTGCAAGAAGTCCGTTATCAACGGGTGAGAAATACTTGTGCTGTAACACTGTAATTTCAACAGGCATTTCTTTATCGTTGTCAATTTCAAGTGCAGCCTTAGCAAGTGTTTCACCCTGAATGCGTGTTCTCTCAACGACGTCATCGCAGAAATAACCGGGGTCAACAGCCCCGATAGCACCTGCGCCAAAAAGAACGTTAACGGGCTTTGCTTCATTGATTGTCTTTCTGAGCCAATAGGGATAGTCGGCACTTACGTCGCGATTACCGCCACCCAAGGTATTGGGATGAGCAGCAAAGTTCATAAACCATGTTTCTGTTGAACCGTTGTCAGGAACAAAACGTGTTCTTGTGAGAACATCGTGAAGAACAACAGGCTCACGCTTGTCATACTGTGCTTCGGGAACACGGATAGTACCAATATAAAGCTTACCCTCTGTACGGTTAGCGTAAGCCTCGCGAGCTACCTGCTCAAGTGATTTAAGAAGAAGTTCCATATACTCAGGGTCCTTACCGCTCTGAAGCTTGTAAAGCTGTCCCCAATATCCAACGGTATCAAAGCCTGCGTGTGTGTGGCTGAATGAAAGGAACACACCTGCACACTTGCTTTCTTCCATAAAATCTTTAAGATTTTCACGAACAATATTAAGTTCAAAATTAGTCAGACCGATAATATCTGCCGCAAGGTGAACGTAGCCACCGTTATCGTCTGCACCAATCCACATTGCACTTACTGTTATGGGGTCGTGAACACGTTCAATTTTGTGACCGATGCCGTGACCTGCAATCCAATATGTTTTTGCTGTAACGTCAGCAGGCATAACCTCCTTAACAGAGTAACCACAGACATATTTTTCACCCTTAATAACCGTGGGCTCGGGACGAGGAAGGTCACCTGCAACGATGCCCTTTCGTCTTAACTTTTTGCTTGTTTTTATACCAACCTTACGAACTGCCTTTGCTGCAATTTCATTAAAGCCCATATCATTTTCCTCCTTTGAATAAATATTGCTTTATTTTATTATATTTTACCAATATTGTGCAATAAAGTCAACGAAATTACTTGCTAAATAGTGCTGTATTTTATTGTATAAAGACAACAAAAAAACAGTTGTGAGTAAAACACTCACAACTGTTTAAAAGCTCATTGAAATAATCAATAATTTTCTTTTCTAACCTCAAAATAGCTCTGAGGATGTGCACAAACAGGGCAAACCTCGGGAGCCTTTTTACCCATTACAAGGTGACCGCAGTTACGGCACTCCCACATTGTTTCCTCTGCCTTTTCAAATACCTTCTGCATCTCAACATTATTAAGAAGCTTTCTGTAGCGTTCCTCGTGAGTTTTTTCTATAGCAGCAACCATTCTGAACTTTTCTGCAAGTGCTGT
>JAGBTL010000123.1 GCA_017631355.1 Clostridia bacterium | reverse complement strand
TCCTCTGCAATTTCAGTAGCCTCGCTTATTGCTTCTGCGGACTTTGCATCGGGGAATGCGTTTTCAATAACGAGAGAGTCATCTACCCAGATTTCCTCGTCATCGTCAATGATAACTGCGCCGTTTTCGTCAAACTCGGGAACAATAATATCATTCCTGCGTCTGAGCATTACCACGCCTGCAACAATAAGACCTACAACAAGGATACCTGCGCCAACAAGAATATAGATAACTGAATTATCCTTTTCCTCGGGCGCCTCCACGCTTGCAGGGATGTTTTCAAAGCTTGCGGAAATAACAACGTCCTCGGCAGGCATATTAAAGCTGAGCACCTCTGTGCTTTCACCGTTTATTGTAAGGCTGCCGTCAACAAGCCTTTTGCCTTCGTCGGGTTTGATTGTAATCATAATAGGCGTGCCTACTGTGGCGGTTGTGTAGGCAACGGTTATGCTACCGCCTGAAGCCTTTTCAACAGTAATTTTATAGAAAACTGCTGCAGGATCAACAGACCACTTTGCATAGATTGTCATTTCCTCGGTTGCCACGTCCTTGCTGAAATCCCAAGGCTTTGTGAATTCAGGGTCGCTGTACCAGCCGTCAAAAATGTAACCGGGCCATTCGGGCTCATCAGGAGCGCCCACAACGCCTGCTTCCTTCTTAATGGTTTTCTTGTCCTTCTCACCATTACCCAAAACAAGGTGAACGTAGAACTGACCCTCGGGAAGAGTCGGATCGGTTGCAGCTGTGCTTTCTGCCCTTGTAGTTCTGTCGGTATTGGTTCTGCGAGTGGTAGTTGTGTTTGAGCTACCTGTATCACGTCTTGTTGTGGTTGTAGAGGACTGATTTCTTGTTGTGGTTGTATTTCTCTCTGTCACAATCACAGGTGCAGTAGTAGTTGCCTTTTTGGTGGTTGTTTCTTCCTCCTCGTCATCAACAAGGCCACCGGGATTATTGTTCTGTGTTGTAGGCTCGGGTGGAGACTGTGTTGTAGCAGGAGCCTCAGTAGGTGCTGTTGTTTCGTCCTCAGTTGCAAATACTGTAATTGAGGTGCAGAACATACACAGAACAATTGCAAATGTAATTATTGATACAAAATATTTGTTTCTCATATTTACCGCCTTAATACGTGGAATCCATATTTTCATTGATAACTTCTTTTACTTCCTTAACGAAGGTTGAGCTCTTGATTTTGCCCTGAAGCAGCTCATAGAACAAGTCCTCGTCAACAGGGAGCTCAACTGTTTTGCCAAGCCATGAGGAAAGGAATGCAGCGTTTGAAATCATAAGGCCATTGATACCCTCCTGACCTGCTGCTGTGAGGGGCTCGCCACGGAGAATTGCCGCTGCAAACTTGTTCATAACCTCAATGTGCTGAAGGTTTCTGCCGTCAAGCTCTTCCTCATAGGTTTTGTATTCAATGCTTCCGAAGCCTTCCTGAGAATTAGCTGTAAAATCGCTTGTGCTCTGGTCAAGCTCCGCAACAGTAAGCTTGCCGTTCTCGCAGATAAGCTTTGCCTTGTCAAGTGTAATTTCAAGTCTGTTTGTGCCGGGATAGTCACCTGTGGTTGTGATGAAGGTACCTGTTGCACCGTTGGGATACTGTGCATAAATCATAACGTCATCCTCAACCTCAATGTTGTGCCACTTACCCTCGTGACAAACTGCAGTAATCTTTTCAGGCATACCGCAAATCCACTGCCAGAGGTCAAGCTGATGAGGACACTGGTTAAGAAGAACGCCGCCGCCTTCACCTGACCATGTTGCACGCCATCCGCCTGAATTGTAATAAGCCTGTGTTCTGTACCAATCGGTAATAATCCATGTAACACGCTTCATTTCACCGAACTTGCCGCTGTGAACAATTTCGTGAGCCTTTCTGTAAAGGCAGTTTGTACGCTGATTGAACATGATACCGAAAATCTTGTTGCTCTTATCAGCGGCCTCGTTCATTTCACGAACCTGCTTTGTGTAAACGCCGGCAGGCTTTTCGCTCATAGCGTGAAGGCCCTTGTTGAGTGCCTCAATCACAAGTGGGGGATGGTCATAGTGTGGTGTAGCAATAAGAACTGCCTCAACCTCACCTGAATCCATAAGTGCAGATGCTGTGTCAAAGGTTTTAACCTCAGGGAGCTGCTCCTTTGCCCACTCAAGTCTGTCGGGCTTAATATCTGCAACTGCAGTAATTTCTATTTCAGGCATAGTATCCTTAAGATAATTTCTGATATGGCTTGAACCCATATTACCTACACCAATAATACCTAATTTTACCTTGCTCATTGTTATTTTCCTTTCTTAATTGAATTAAGCTTACATTGACTTTATCATTGCGGGGACCTTAAGCAATGCCCCGGGCACGTTTTTGCCTATTTTAACAAGGCATTTTGCCATTGGCTTGCCGTTAAGCAGGTCACATATACCCTCGCACATTTCGTCATTCACCACGCCACCGCTCATTGTAATGAAGCATCGGATGGGAATCTGGAATGCGGTCTGTCGCATCATTTCGCTATTGATACCGCCACCGCCGATTTTTTCAACGGCTGCAGTAATAATGCCGATAACCTTATCACCACGGGGTGTGCCTGCCGCAAGCTCAAGGGAGCCTGACGGATCAATGGGAAGTGACGGGTCACGGTCACCCTGCGGAATACTGAAGCCGAGCACAGCCTCAAACGAAGCGTCTGCCACCTGTGAGGGGTCACCTGTGTAATATTCGGGTGATACCGCCTTATAGTCGGGCACCTGCGCCTCAACAGTAGATTTTACGCTGACTGTTGACTGAAGCCTGATATCTCTTGATGACGCACCTACAAGGATTTCATAGTCGCCACTCTCAACGTGATAATCATTTATATTCACGTTGTAATATGCAAAATCACGCTTTGAAAGAGTGATTTCAATTACCTTTTCTTCGCCGGGCTCAAGGAAAAACTTTTTGAAGCCCTTAAGCTCCTTGGGTGCTCTGAATATCACACCCTCGGGAGCGCTCACGTAAAGCTGAGCAACCTCGGCACCTGCCACGTCACCTGTATTTTTAACCTTAAAGGATACTGTAAGCGAATCGGTGTCCTTGATTTTCTTCTTACTGAGCTTTAATTTGTCATAGCTGAAGGTTGTGTAAGAAAGTCCGTAGCCAAACGGGAAAAGCACTTCCTTCTTCATTTTGTCATAGTATCTGTATCCCACAAAAATGCCCTCGCGGTATTCAACCGTAAGCTGCTTGCCTGGGAAATTTTCTCTTGCGGGAGTGTCCTCAAGGCACAAGGGATAGGTTTCTGTCAGCTTACCCGACGGGTTAACCTTGCCTGCAAGCACGTCTGCAATAGCAGAGCCGCCTGCCTGACCAAGGAGAAGTCCGTTCACTACCGCCTTAACGCTGTTAAGCCACGGCATACTCACTGCAGAGCCGCCTGAAAGCACAACAATTAAGTTTTCGTTTACCTTGGCAACCTCTTCCACAAGCTTGTTGTGTGAGGGCGGTAAATCAATGTGCCTTCTGTCAAAGCCCTCGCTCTCATAAATCTCAGTAAGACCGATGAAAAGGAGAACTGTGTCCGCCTTTTTCGCAAGCTCTGTTGCCTGTGAAATCAGCTTATCATCGGGAACGTCGGTTGATTTATCATAGCCCTGAGCATAGGCAATATTATAATCATTTCTGAGAAGCTCTGAATAAGCATCGTCAAGATATGTGGGATTTATAAGTGAGCTACCCGCGCCCTGATAGCGTGGTGATTTTGCCATTTCACCGATTACTGCAATCTTCTGCGCCTTCTGCAAGGGAAGTATATTATCATCATTTTTAAGAAGGACAATACCCTCGCCTGCAATTTTTCGTGCAAGTGCGTGGTGCTTTTCCATATCGCACTCATAATCGTCCTTGTAGCTTTCCTTGCTCTTCATTATAAGCTCAAGAACGCTGTCAACGTTCTTGTCAAGGATTGCCTCATCAAGAGTGCCGTCCTGCACCGCTTTAACAAGCTTATTGGGGCCGTAGCCGCCTGAGCCGGGCATTTCAAGATTCTGACCTGCCTTCAAGCCGTCAACAATCTCATTTTCTGCGCCCCAGTCAGTAACAACAATTCCCTCAAAGCCCCACTCATCACGAAGCACGTCGTTAAGGAGCCATTTGTTTTCGGCACAGTAGGTGCCGTTAATCTTGTTATATGCATTCATAACAGTCCAGGGCTGAGCGTTTTTAACACAAAGCTCAAAGGCTGTAAGGTAAATTTCACGGAGTGTTCGTTCATCAGCAACTGTGCTGATTGTCATTCGGCGGCATTCCTGATTGTTAGCCGCAAAGTGCTTGAGTGACGTACCCACGCCCTTGCTCTGCACACCGTTGATAAATGCTGCACCCATATTGCCTGCCACAACCGGATCCTCTGAAAAATATTCAAAGTTTCTGCCACAGAGTGGTGAGCGTTTAATATTTATACCGGGTCCAAGGAGAACGCTAACCTTCTCCTTAAGGCACTCCTCACCAAGCGCCTGACCCATTTCGTAAATAAGCTCAGGATTCCACGTGCAGCCTGTTGCAACTGCAGGGGGAAAACAAGTTGCAGGCACGCTGTTGCCGAGAATATCGCCTGCGGCAGTTTTATCCTGATTCTGCTTTCTGAGACCGTGAGGACCATCAGTAACCATAATTGAAGGAATACCCAGTCGCTCAACACCAACAAGGTGCCAGAAATCCTTACCTGAGCAAAGGGCTGCCTTTTCCTCAAGGGTAAGCTGTGAAATCAAGTCTGCATATTTCACTTAATTTTCCTCCTTATAAAAACGAATTATCACGAAATAATAATCACGAGGTGATTACAATGTCAGAAAATAAAAAATCCAAGGCTCAACAGGTTATTGAATCAAAGGAATTAAGCGACCCGAAAATTCTTTCGGACGTAAACGGCTCATACACAGGGGTTCCACTTGACGGTACACAGCCTGTACAGGATGCCGACGACCTTTAAGCCTTATTTCTTCCTGCGTTCAAAGTTTTTAATAAAGTGACTGCCCGTAACCGTGCCAAGTGTGGCAACAGTAAACACCGCCTGAGTTATAATCAGCTGAATGCAGTTAAGGTGTCCGAGCCCCGACACGAATGAAAGCACGGCAACAAGGGCAATACCTATACCCATTGCACAGGTCTGGAAAACCTTAAGCACCTGCTTGAACGTGCCGAGTGAAAGTGCGCTCTTTATAGCATAAAGGAAGCTGTATGCCGAGCCGTCGTGAACAAGTAGTGAATCGGCGGCAGAGGTTGTTTCCTTTACATAATTCTTATACAAATCGCCTGATACAGCGGAAAGCACCTTAACACCGCTCTGGGGAAGCAAAAGCTTTCTTGCAACCATTTCATCTGTAATGTTTGCGTCATCCGAGCGCACAAGGAGTGATATGCTGTCAGCCTCAATAGTTTTCAATAATTTAGCGTTGGCAGCGTCCACGTCGTAGGAAATAATAAAGGCTGCTGCCGCCTTACCGTCAATGGCAAGGTATAAGGGATATCTGCCCTCAAACAGATGTCTTTCCACAAGGGCAATATCTGGAATTTCCACGTTGTGATTTCTGAGAAGCTCCTTACTGCCCACAAGAATGCGGCGGTTGAATATCCACGCAGAAAGGCCAAGCTTGTCCTCATAGGCAAGGGTGTCAACGGGAGGAAGCAATGAGGTTTCACCAACAATAACCCTGTTGAACAGGTTGCCCAAGGGACCACCAGACGCTATAAGAAGCGCGGAGGTGTATATTATAGCCTCATCAATACCGATATCGTAGAAGGGGTGAATACCGAAAACGTTGCCCCCCTCTTTATCAAAAACGTCTGATGAATCAATGGCAAGTGCGTTGGCATTTTCGCACTCGTTGAATGCCTGCCAGCCTGTGAGCACCGCCCCCTTTTTGCGGAGCTTTTTACACACCTTGCTTACTGCAATGCTGTCTGCAAGACATGAGAAATAGGGTATGCTCAGGCACACACAGCCGCTGAAGGCTGTTACTGCATTTCTGATATCCCTTGATACTATCAGGGTAATAAAGCCCACAACAAGTGATGCAATAAGACCTATGGGAATAAGCTTGCCGCTTATTTCATCTGAAGGATAGCTCCTTCTTGAAAACTCAATAAATCTACCGGGGAAAAGTGTTCTTTGTGAGCTGAGCACCACAGGATCGTCAAGGAGAAGTCCCCTGCCGATTTCAAAGGCAACCTCGTTCTTTTCAATGGGAGCAATGGAATAAATTTCATCCTTGCTTACAATGTATGTAAAGTTCCTTGATATACGCTTGAATTCGTAATACTCGCCTGCCATTGTAAGACCAAGTGCAAACACAGCCGCACCGCAGAACATACTGATGCCGTTCTCAAAGGGTGCCTCGGCTATGAGCAGCACTATACACTGAATAATTGAAGCTACAACTGCAACAAAACAGCCTGTGAATCTGTTAAACTTTAATTTCGCCAATGATTTTATGCCGTCTGACACAAAGCCGATGTTGGCAACAAAGGCTGCAACGGTAATTGCAAGTGATAATGCGGCAAAAATTTTGCCACCATCAGGGAAGCCCTTTGCAATAAGGGACAGCACCACAAGCACGGCGGCACATATTCCGCTGACAACTGCACCTGCAAATGCAGTATTCTTTTTCTTTTTAAGGTAGTAAGCAACCTTGAACTTATCGTCTGCGGTACGGTACTCGTCCGTGCCGTAGCGCTTAACGGGCTCCTCTTCCTCCTTAGGAGTGCTTATTTCACCTGTAATGGTAAATGAGCTCACCTTGTGGCGGCGCTTTCTGATAAGCTCCTCCTCAACCTCGCGTTCATCAACAATATTTACCTCCTCATTGTTGAAGCCCTCAAAGGTAAGCTGAGCATCATCCTCCTCGGGCGGAAGCTCAATATCGTGAGCATCACCGTCAGTTACCGCAAGTGAACGAAGCCCGATTGTGCGGGTGTGCTTTTTATCGTCAAAAACAATTGTTTTGCCTGAAGCGGTTTTGCCGTCAAGCTTGTGATCGGGCACAAGGTTGGGCACGGGCGAAAACTCATTGGTGCTTTCAAAGCTGCTCTTCTTTTTTACAAAGCCGCTGCGCTCGTACCTTTGCTCCTCGGGTGGCACAACAGCGTGCTCCGAGGTTTTCTGTAAATTCTGTACAGGCTTGTTGAAAAAGCGGTCCCTGTACTTTTCGCTGACAAAGTTGCCGTAAACCTGAGGCTCTGCCACGCTGTCCGAGCGCTCAATAACCTGAGTTTTTATCTGATGCTCAATATTATCGTTGCGGGCAGGTCTTGGGTTGAAGGGAGTTGCCTTGGGTGTAGGCGCAACGTCCTCAATATCAATGACAGAATCACTATCGCGGGGCAGCATACCGCTGTCCTGCAAAAGCTCATCAATTTCCTCCAAGGACCATTTCCTTTGTGTTTTACGTTCGTCAGCCATTTTTATTCCTCACAATAAATATTAAAGTAAAAAAACTTAAATATCTCTCTGTTTTGAAATTTCATACATAAGAATTCCCGCAGCAACAGATGCATTAAGGGAATTTATTTTGCCCTTCATGGGCATTGAGAGTACAACGTCGCATTTCTCTTTCACAAGTCTGCCAACGCCCTTCCCCTCGGAGCCGATAACAAGAGCAACCGCTCCCTTAAGGTTTGCATTGTAGAATGCTTCACCATCCATATCGGCACAGTAAATCCACAAGCCACGCTCCTTGAGGTCGTCAAGAGTCTGCGGAATGTTTGTCACACGGGCAACGTGCATAAACTCAACTGCACCTGCAGATGTTTTTGAAACCGTAAAGCTTAATGACGCGCTGCGCCTTTTGGGAACAATCACGCCGTGTGCACCTGCCGCCTCGGCTGTTCTGATAATGGCACCAAGGTTGTGAGGGTCCTCAATTTCATCACAAACGATGATGAAGGGAGCCTCTCCCCTTTCCTCGGCTGTGGCAAAGATATCGTCAACCGTGGAATATGCCTTGACTGCACCAACGGCAATAATGCCCTGATGGTTACCGTGACCGCACATATAGTCAAGCTTTTTGCGGTCAACCTCTTTAATGGGAATGCCTGCAGTTTTTGCATCTGCAAGAATCTTGGGAATTGAGCCCGAGCGCTCACCCCTGACAACCATAACGCTGTCCAGCGGTCTTTCTGCCTTTATGGCCTCGGTAACAGAATTTCTACCGAAAATTATATCTCTGTCGGGCTGTTCGTTTTCCTTGTTAAAATCATCCCTGTCCGCAAAATCTCGCTTGCGGTCCTTGAATTTATCTTCTCGTTTATCTTTGTACATAATTTTACCTTTTACAATCGGACGCTTTGCGTCCCCTTCATTTTGCATTCTGCATTTTGCATTTTGCATTAAAAACTTATACTGTGGGTATAAGCTTTTCTTTTCCGCCCATATAAGGTCTGAGTGCAACAGGAATATTTACAGAGCCGTCCTCATTGAGATTGTTCTCAAGAAATGCAATAAGCATTCTGGGAGGAGCAACAACTGTGTTGTTGAGTGTGTGGGGGAAGTATTTCTTCTCCTTGCCGCCTGCACGGATTTTAAGACGTCTTGCCTGTGCATCGGAAAGATTTGAGCAGCTACCAACCTCAAAATACTTCTGCTGTCTGGGGCTCCAAGCCTCAACGTCAATTGACTTAACCTTAAGGTCTGCAAGGTCACCTGAGCAGCACTCAAGAGTTCTTACAGGAATATCAAGTGAACGGAACAAATCAACCGTGTTCTTCCAAAGCTGTTCAAACCAGTAGGGGCTGTCCTCGGGCTTACAAACAACAATCATTTCCTGCTTTTCAAACTGATGGATACGGTAAACGCCGCGCTCCTCAATGCCGTGTGCGCCCTTCTCCTTACGGAAGCAGGGTGAATAGCTTGTAAGTGTCTGGGGAAGCTTTTCCTCAGGAATGATAGTGTCAATAAACTTACCAATCATTGAGTGCTCACTTGTACCGATAAGGTAAAGGTCCTCGCCCTCAATCTTGTACATCATTGCATCCATTTCAGCAAAGCTCATAACACCTGTTACAACGTTGCTTCTGATCATAAAGGGAGGAATGTAATATGTGAAGCCGCGGTCAATCATAAAGTCACGTGCATATGAAATAACTGCAGAGTGAAGTCTTGCAATGTCACCACAAAGGTAGTAGAAGCCGTTACCTGCTACGCGACCTGCACTGTCAAGGTCAATACCCTCAAAGGACTCCATAATCTCACGGTGGTAGGGAATTTCAAAATCGGGCACAACAGGGTCACCGTAGCGCTCAACCTCAACGTTTTCGCTGTCATCCTTACCAATAGGAACAGAGGGGTCAATGATGTTGGGGATGATCATCATAATATCGTTAACCTTCTGTGAAAGCTCTTCCTCTGCCTTTTCAAGCTCTGCAAGGCGCTGAGCATCAGCAGCAACCTGCTTTTTCATTTCCTCAGCCTCGTCACGCTTGCCCTGTGCCATAAGCGCACCGATCATCTTGCTGTTTTTGTTTCTTGATGCTCTGAGGCTGTCTGCCTCACCCTTAACCTTGCGGCTTTCCGCATCAAGCTCAATTACCTGATCAACAAGCTCAACCTTTTTATCCTGAAACTTGTTTTTAATGTTCTGCTTTACAACCTCGGGGTTTTCCCTTAAAAATTTAATATCAATCATCTTTCGTACCTACCCTTATTCATTATCAAATATTTTAAGAAGCTTTTTGAGATCGTTATCATCAAAGAACTCAATTTCCAACGAACCCTTTTTGCTTGATTTTGTAACTGTAACCTTACGCTTGAGCACGTCTGACAAGGCAAGCTCAACCTCATCGTAATATGGGTTTCTTTTCTTTGCTTTTTTGCCCGTTGAAGGCTCATGCGATGCCTTTCTGGCAAGGCGCTCTGTTTCACGTACCGACAGACCCTCTTTAACAACAAGCTTTGCAAGCTCTGTCTGATAAGCCTTGTCCTCAACTGAAAGGATTGCCTTTGCGTGACCCTGTGAAAGCTCACCGTTGCTTACAAGCTCCTGAACCTCATCGGTAAGAGTGAGAAGTCTGAGAGCATTTGCAACCGCTGAGCGGGAGCAGCCCACAATCTTTGAAATTTCATCCTGCGTGTAACCGAATTTGTCACCAAGCTCCTTGAAGCCGTTTGCAGTTTCCATAGGATTCAGGTTTTCACGCTGCAGGTTTTCAACAAGAGCAAGCTCTGCAACCTGCGAGTCGGTTAAATCCTTAATTACTACGGGAACCTCCGTAAGACCTGCAAGGCGTGATGCACGCCAACGGCGCTCACCTGCTACAAGCTGATAGCCACCGTCTGCCATTGGGCGCACAAGAAGGGGCTGAAGAACACCATGCTGACGGATGCTCTCCGACAGGTCGTTAAGTGCTGCTTCATCAAACACCTTACGTGGCTGATCTCTGTTAGGCTCAATCTCAATAAGCTTTACCTTGACAGCGCCTGAATTTACAGAAAGGTCTTCAAGAGAATTGTCTGCAAAAATTGCATCAAAGCCTCGGCCAAGACCTGATTTTTTAACTGCCATTATTTCACCTTATTTCTGCATTTTCAAAAATTCCTCTGCAAGGGCGGTGTAGCTTTCACTACCCCTTGAGGCTTTATCATAGTAGAGCACCGGCTCACCGAAGGAGGGCGCCTCTGAAAGTCGTACGTTGCGGGGAATGACTGTTGCATAAACCTTTTTGGGGAAGAAGTTTTTTACCTCTGCCACAACCTGCTGAGTAAGATTGAGTCTGCCGTCATACATTGTAAGGAGCACACCCTCAAGCTCAACGTAGGGATTATAAAGTCTTTTGATTGTTCTCACAGTAGCCATAAGCTGTGACAAGCCCTCAAGGGCATAATACTCACACTGAATGGGGACAATGAAGCTGTCCGACGCAGTCAGCGCATTGAGTGTAATAAGCCCCAATGAAGGAGGACAATCAAAGAATATGAAGTCATATTCCTCCTGAATGGTTGCAAGCGCATTTTTGAGAAGTGCCTCACGCTTGTCCATAACTGCAAGCTCAAGCTCTGCGCCTGCAAGATTTATGTTTGAGGGAATTATATCAACACCCTGAAACTTTGTTTTGATAACTGCCTCACGGGCAGTGCTTGTGCCGATAAGCAGCTCGTATGATGTAGCCGCAAGGTTTTTACGGGAAATACCGTAGCCGCTTGTGGTGTTACCCTGTGGGTCAATATCAACAAGAAGAATTTTCTTGCCCATTGCGCCAAGTGCGGCAGCAAGGTTAACAGCACTTGTGGTTTTACCCACGCCACCCTTCTGGTTAACAACTGATATTATTTTTGCCATTTGCAATTTCCTTCCGTAGAGTGAATGTAACTATAAAATAAAGTTCAATTTTCCTATTATAAGTATATATTATAGAGTATATCATATATATACAGGAAATGGAATAGTCAAAGCATAAAAATAATCGTCTTTTTAGAACAATTTCCGCCCACATTCTATTGACTTGTGCTTTTATTTCGTGATAATATTTATTTATTAAATAAAAAAACGGAGGATTACTTATGTTTTGTCCATTTTGTGGAAAAGAAATTTTTGATAACAGCTACGCTTGTCAGTTCTGTGGCGCTGTAATGCCTCAAGCACAGCAGCAGGCTCCTCAGCAGGCTCCTCAACAGGCTCCCTATGGTGCACCTCAGCAGGCTCCATACGGCGCTCCACAGCAGGCTCCACAGCAAGCTCCTTATCAGGCACAGTACACGGCACCCTACACTCCCCCCACACCACCCAAAAAGAAGAGCAAGGCTCCTGCAATCATCATTTCAGTTGTTGCTATGATAGTTATTTTTACCATAATCGGCATCATTGGAAACAGCAGCAGCTCAACAGGTGACGATACATACGTTGAGGATTATTCAAATTCTGATTCCGTTTTTGAATCAATCCCCGCAGATGCAGTTTCTGCACTTGAGGATTACTGCTTTGAAATGGAACAGAACGGTGTTACAATTTCTCACACATACTACTGCGATGGTGACAAAATCATTAACTGGGTGCAGACCGCTTCCTTGAGCGTTGAGGGTCAGTCACAGGATTCAATTGACGGCACAATTCAGCAGTGCAACGATGAATTTGAAACAAAATACGCTTCATACGATTTCATCACACACAATGTAGAGGTTGTTGATGGTGAGTTGGTTGAAACCTACACCTTCAAAAACGTAAGTGACCACGTTAAGGACCTTCAGGACCTTGGACTTCTTACAGGTGACAATATGATCACTCTTTACGTTTCACTTGAGCAGTCAAGAACACAGCTTCTTGCACAGGGCTTTACAGAGGTTGAATAATTAAGCTAAAACAAAAATTACTCTTGTTCTCACGAACAGGAGTAATTTTTTTAATTTTATTTAATTCTTAAGCCCTTTGGGTAATGATTTTTTGCCCTGCCGTTAACAACCTTTGCGCCACCAAGAGAGCAACCGTCCACCATAACGACGGCCCAGCCATTGGCACAGTCCGCTTCAATTTCCTCACCGTGAAGATACCTTTTCACTTCCTCGCTGTCGGCAGAAAGCTGAATTTTTCTTTTAAAGCTGTCGCCCATTGCCATAAAGAATTGGTGGTGGGGCTGAATGTAATTTCTGCGCACCTCTCCGATTGTAACACCGCAGGCAAAAACAGTTACTCCATCAACTGAAAAATCGGGGTCGAAATATACGGGATTTCCCTTGTGTATCAACACCTTTTCACCATCATAGTCAACGAGTGCATCACCGAGAAAATCGGTTATGACGCTGTCAATTTTGCCACTCTTTTTCCTGCTTTTCGGGACTGAAAATCCACCTGAATTTGTGTTGTGGAGCACCGCCATAAACTGCCCCTCGCCACGGCTTTTGTGGGGGTAAAATCTGCGACAAAGGTCAAGATTTTCACTCCTGCAGCCAGTAAATTTTATACCGTCACAGGTGCTTTTTTCAACCCTTTCGGTGACCCTTACAAGCTCAAATTCGGGGTAGTTTTCAAGGAACCAGTCAACGGTTTTTTCGTTCTCCTCAAGGGAAAACGTACAGGTTGCATACACAATATAACCGCCGTTTTTAAGGGCTTTCACTGCGTTTGCGAGTATCTCCTTCTGCCTTTCGGCACAAAGGCTTACGTTATCCTCACTCCACTCGGTAACGGCAATTTCCTCCTTACGGAACATACCCTCACCCGAGCAGGGTGCATCCACCATAATAAGGTCAAATGCACCTTCAAAAATTCGGGCGATTTTAGCGGAATCCATACAGGTTGTAGCAACGTTTTTAAGACCCAAGCGCTCTACGTTTCCTGTAAGAATTTTGCACCTTGAGGGCACAATTTCATTGGAAACGAGAACCCCCTTCTCACCCAATTTATTCTTAAGCTGTGAGCTTTTACCACCCGGTGCGGAGCACATATCAAGCACACACCAATCGGGGTCAACATCCACACATTCGGCAGGCGCCATTGCACCTGGCTCCTGCACGTAAATCATTCCTGCATGGTGGTAGGGATGGTTACCGATTTTTTCGTCGGTAAAGTAAAATCCGTTCTCCACGTAGGGTATTTTTTCTGTGTTGAAGGGGTTTATTTTTTCAAACTCTTCTACAGAAATTTTATCTGTATTAACGCGGAACGCCCTTACGGGAGGCTGCTCCAACGCCTTCAAATAATCATCATATTCGTTACCGAGGAGCGCCTTCATACGCTCCGCAAACGGCTGTGGTAAATTTATCATTCTGCAAGCTCCGTTTCTGCATAAAGCATACACATTGAAAGGGCTGTAACTGCGGCAGTTTCGGTACGCAAAATGCGCTTACCGAGAGAAATTACAAGACCACCCTTATCCTCTGCAAGGGCAATTTCTTTTTCATCAAAGCCACCCTCGGGACCGATAATTATGCCAACCGACATACCCTTTTGCATTTTGGAAAGTGCGTTTTTGGTGGAGGTCATTCCGTCCTTGCACTCGTATGGTACAAGAAGCAAATCAAGCTCCGACGCAAATTCAAGCGCCTGCTTATATGACATAACGTCATACACCTTTGGTATGGTAGTTCTCTTGCTCTGCTTTGCCGCGCTTTCGGAAATTGATTGCCAGCGGACTACCTTTGATTTTTTCTTTTTATCATCAAGCCTGACAACACAATGGCTCATTTCAACGGGGATGATGCCCTCTGCACCCAATTCAACCGCCTTTTGAATAACAAGCTCCATTTTATCCGCCTTGGGCAGACCCTGGAAAAGGTACAGCTTGACAGGCAACGCAGTATCCTGATAATTTTCCTCAATTATTTCGGCAACAGCGCTTTCGCCCTCAAATGCCTTAAGACTGCAAAGGTGACTGCTACCCTCGCAGCTAACGAGAAATTCATCCCCGATTTTCATGCGGAGAACGTTTT
>JAGBTL010000122.1 GCA_017631355.1 Clostridia bacterium | reverse complement strand
GGTGTTCTTGGCGGCGACGTAGAGGGTCTTCTCCTTCTTGACGTTACTCCCCTTTCACTTGGTATTGAAACACTCGGTAACGTTTGCACAAAGATTATTGAAAGAAACACAACTATCCCCACAAAGAAGAGCCAGATCTTCTCAACTGCAGCAGATAATCAGACATCAGTTGAGGTTCACGTTCTCCAGGGTGAAAGAGAATTTGCAAAGGACAACAAGACACTTGGTCTCTTCCACCTTGACGGTATTCTCCCCGCACGTCGTGGTACTCCTCAGATTGAAGTAACATTTGACATTGACGCTAACGGTATCGTTCACGTTTCTGCAAAGGACCTTGGCACAGGCAAAGAGCAGTCAATTTCAATCACATCATCAACAAATATGAGCAAGGATGATATTGACCGCGCAGTTAAGGAAGCTGAGCAGTTTGCTGAGGAAGACAGAAAGCGTAAGGAAGAGGTTGACACACGCAACGGTGCAGACCAGATGGTATTCCAGTGCGAAAAGCTCCTCGCTGACAACGGCGACAAGTTTGACGAGGCAGACAAGACAGAAATCAATGCTAAGATTGATGACCTTAAGGAAGCTCTCAAGGGTGACAACATTGAGGCTATCAAGGAGAAGCAGGAGGCTCTCACAAAGAAGTTCTACGAAATTTCCGAGAAGCTTTATCAGGCAGCAGGCGGTGCACAGGGCTTTGATCCTTCAGCAGGCTTTGATCCCAACGCTGCAGCTGGTGCACAGGACGGCTACACAGAAGCTCCCTTCACAGATGTTGAATAATTATTAAACCACAGTTTCTGAAGACGGTACCCTACGGGCGCCGTCTTTAGACCGATTATTCCCGCAAGAAAGGAGTGTCAAGGCTTTCCCCTTGACATCTAAAAATGGCAGATAAACGCGATTATTACGAGGTGTTAGGCGTTGACAGAAGCGCCTCACCCGACGAATTAAAAAAGGCATACCGTCAGCTTGCAAAGAAATACCACCCCGACCTTAACCCCGACAACAAGGAGGCTGAGGCAAAGTTCAAGGAGGCAAATGAGGCATACGAAATCCTTTCAAATCCCGAGAAAAAGGAAAAGTATGACCGCTTCGGCTTTGCAGGTGTTGACCCAAGCTATGGCGCAGGACAAGGCGCAGGCTTTGGTGGCTTTGGCGATGGTATGGAATTTGACCTTGGCGACATTTTCGGCTCCATCTTCGGTGGTGGCGGCTTTGGCGGATTCGGTGGCTTTGGTGGCGGCTCACGTGCCAACCCCAACGCTCCTCGCCGAGGAAGCGACATACAGACCTCAGTTATACTTACATTTGAAGAGGCTGCAAAGGGCTGCACCAAAAAGGTTGATTTTCAGAAAATTGAGCTTTGCGATGAGTGTGGCGGCAGCGGTGCTGCAAAGGGTACCACACCACAGACCTGTCCCGACTGTAACGGCAGAGGTCAGGTAAACGTTCAGCAGCGCACACCCTTTGGTACAATAAGCACACAGAAAACCTGTCAGCGCTGTGGCGGTAAGGGCACCTTTAACCCTACCCCCTGTACACGCTGTAAGGGTGCAGGCAGAATCAGAAAAACATATACCAAGGATATTACAATCCCTGCAGGTGTTGACGATGGACAGATTTACCCTGCACGCGGTGAGGGTAACCACGGTGTAAACGGTGGTCCTCCCGGTGACCTTAAGATTATTATCAACGTTAAGCCCCATGCTTTCTTTGAGCGTGACGGCTACAACGTATGGTATGAAATGAAGGTTTCCTATATGCAGGCTGCATTGGGCGACAAGCTGAGAGTTCCTACACTTGACGGCCTTGTTGAATACGAGCTTCCCGCAGGTACACAGCCCGAAACAGTATTCAAGCTTAAAGGCAGAGGTATTCCCGTGCTCAACTCCACACGACGTGGTGACCAGCTTGTTAAGGTTACTATTGAAGTACCCAAAAATCTTACCGACGAGCAAAAGGCTGCACTTATGAAATTCAACGAGGTTATGGGCAACAATCCCATTCAACCTGAAGAAAAACGCGGCTTCTTCGGTGGTAAAAAGAAGAAATAATAGTTACACCCCGCAAGACATTTAAGCCTTGCGGGGTGTTGTTCTTGTTTTTCAAATCAGAAATACGGACGATGCTCATTTGGTCTCATATAAAATACGCCTGCATTTTTCTCACTTTCCGCCTTATCATTATATGCAGAAACAGCATATTCACAACCATCCATTTCAAATCTATAACTGTAATCTATATATTTTGTAGTTGATTTAGAAGTAATTTTCGCCAATCTCGTCCATTTTGTTTCACCGTCTAATCTACGGTAAACGTAATAGCCTTTGGCACAATCCACCTTTTCCCACTCAATGCGTGCATTTTCGTCAATAACATTGATGCTTCCACCAATATTTCTCGGTGCATTAAGACAATACATTGAAGGACCGTCGTTTCTGTATGCGCTCATAACTGAACCATTTACAGCTCTCACAGTGTATGAATATGTTTTACCACTTTCAACGCTGTAATCCTCGTACCATAATCTGCCGTTGTTAATATTTGCAATATAAACCCAACTGCCACCGGCAACTCTACGATACAATCTATAGCTTGTAGCACCGGGAACCTTTACCCAAGAAACATCAAATCCGTCCTCCATACGCTTAATGTTCTTTATAGTGGGCGCATAAAGTCGCATCAACATAGTACCAACACTATCATATCCACCATAATATCCGCTACCCATGGGCATAATAGTATAAGTAAAGTTATATCCGGTAGCAACACGGGTATCGTTATATGAGGTCTTGTTTATCGTTGCCATGTACTGCCACGAGGCTGCATTTCCGGTCTTACGGTAAACTCTGTAAGCTACTGCTCCTTTAACAGGCTCCCACGTAACGTTAAGACCATTAAGAGTGTTAACAACGGATTTCACCTTAGCCGCTTTAAGGCACTTAATAAGCAAACCGCTCTCATAGCCACTGTAACCAAGAGCATTTGTTGCGCGTACGGTATATTTATAGAACTTACCGTTCTCAACGTTGTTATCAACGTAGGTGTTTTCGCCTGTTGTTCCAAGGTAAGTCCAGCTTTTTTCACCGCCTGCACGTCTGTACACACGGTATTCGGTTGCGCCTGCAGTTGCAGACCAGTTCACCTTTACAGACTGGCCAAGATTATAAACACTTGTAAGATGAGGTGTTGCAGGTGCTTTGTTTACCACGTAAACAGGAACCTGAACTGTCTTCTGGAAGCATATCAATTTAACATAGTTTTCACCTACAGTCCATGGCTTTTTGCTCTGCTCATCCACAAACTTAAGTGCCTTGTTGTTAATTTTATAAGAACCTGTAACGAACTCTTTTCCGTTGTAAATATATTCGTATTCCTTTGAATACTGCCTTAACAGGATTTTGTCACCCTTAACGAAACCACGGTATGAGTAATGGAAATACTCAACATCTTCCCCTTTTTCGTTTTTGCGAGTCTTTACAAAGCCATCCTTATTTGCAATAACAGTAAAGCCCTTTACAGGTACAAACTCAAATCTGCCAAGCTCAGCTACCCAGAAGGCCACGGGGCAGGAAGTCTGCACACCTTTATATCTGATTATGAAATTACTGTTGGTGTCAATGGTTGTACCATCGAGAACGATATCATCATTATCAAGCACATTACCATTCTTATCTGAATACACTCCATTTTTACACACATAACTTGCAACAGTTCCATCATAATAGGTAACATTCAAGATGTTACCGTCCTGATAGAATTTTTCTGCAACATTATATCCATAGTATGTTGTAACCTTTCCTGTTGCAGGGTCAACATTTTCAACATCTGTTTTCTCTGTTTCCTTAATAAAGGAAATTGTACCATAGGGAGAAAACCTAATTGATTTTACGTTGCTTTGCGCATAAGCAACTATTCCCGAAAACGGAAGAATTGTCAGCATCATACACAACAACAAAACACAACTTATTGTCTTTTTCATAGTAACGCTCCTTTAACTGTGTTGATCACTTTTATTTTACAACTGTTTTAAAAAAATATCAAGAAAAAAACACTTTCACCACCCTATTTGAAGTTTTACATATATATGACATTTTTTTGAAAAACTGACACTTTATTTTAAAATTTTTTTATGATATACTTTTTAGAGTGAAAGGCGGTGGATTATGGCTGACGAAATACAGATATTAAAAAACCGATTCAAGGAGCTTTATAATCGCTCACAGAATCGTAATATATACACCTACTCAGATTTTCTTAATATGCACGAGCAGACCCTGCTCCACCAGGAAATTAAATTCGGCTTTGCACTTTATGGCGGCTACGAGGATGCCGAGCGCAAAATAGTCTGCTTCGGTAGCGAGGATGATTTCGGATACGCTCCTCAGCCACCTGTTGCCATCATCCGCATTGCACCCTTATCCCAAAAATTCTCCGACGACCTGACCCACCGTGATTTTTTAGGCTCTATTTTGGGTTTAGGCATTAAAAGAGAAACGCTGGGTGATATAATAATAAAAAGCAACAAGGGCTACGTTATCTGCCTTGAAGGCATAGCCCAATATATCATTGACAACCTTACAAAGGTGCGCCACACAAGTGTTTATTGCGAGTCCTGCGACACCTTGCCACAGGACGCCCTCCCCCAGCCTACTGAAAAAACCGTTATTGTATCATCACTCAGGCTGGACGGCATTATATCGGCGGTTTACAACGTTTCCCGCAGCAAAAGCTCCGCACTCATTGACGGAGAAAGGGTCTTTATAAACGGCAAGCTAACCGCAAACAACTCTGCCCCGATTAAGGAAAATGACATTATTTCCGTCAGAGGACAAGGCAGATTCAGATTCAAGGAAATTTCAGGTGACACCCGCAAGGGTAGAATCAGAATATTATGCGAGGTTTATTAGAAAGGTAGAATTATTATGAGAACTATGAAGCTTGGTAAAAGCGGTGTTGACGTACCCGTTATCGCTGTTGGCTGTATGCGAATGGCAGACAAATCTGTTGAGGAGGCAAAAGCCTTCCTTGACACAGCAATGGGTGCAGGACTTAATTTCTTTGACCATGCCGACCTTTACGGCGGTGGCAAAAGCGAGGAGGTTTTCTCCAAAGCCATCGGCATGAACGACGACGTCCGCGAGAAGATTATCCTTCAGTCAAAGTGCGGCATCTGTCCCGGCAAGGTAATGTTTGACTTTTCAAAGGAGCACATTATTGAATCCACCGAGGGCTGCCTCAAAAGACTGAACACAGATTATCTTGACTTCCTTTTGCTCCACAGACCGGACACTCTTTATGAGCCCGAGGAGGTTGCAGAGGCTTTTGCGCTCCTCAAGGAAAGCGGCAAGGTAAAGCACTTTGGTGTTTCTAACCAGAACCCTATGCAGATTCGTCTTTTACAGAAATACTTGGGTGAAG
>JAGBTL010000121.1 GCA_017631355.1 Clostridia bacterium | reverse complement strand
TGAATTTAATGTTTATTGAAGAAAGACACCAGGCTATATTAGATTTATTAGAAGAAAAAGGCAGCATTACTACAGCTGGAATTCAAGAAATGTTTGGTGTTAGTTATGACTCTGCAAAAAGAGATTTAAGAATTCTTGAAGAGAAAGGTCTGCTCAAAAGAACTCACGGCGGAGCAATTAAATTAAGACAGGTTGCATTCAGCAAACCACCTAAAATGACCTGCAAAGACATTGGTGAAATCAAAGAAAACTACTTAGCAATTGCTAAAGAAGCGGTTTCTATGATAAAAAACAACGATGTTATTTTCATTACTAGTGCATCTGTTGGTTACCTTATGACTCAAAACTTACCTGCTGATATTAAAATTCGTGTTGTAACAAACTCAATTGTAATTGCAGAAGAGTTGAGAAAGAATGATAATATTTCTGTGATTATGCTTGGCGGTGAAATGGATAACAAAGGTAACTGCTATGATGCAATTGCTATTGAAACAATTAAGCGTTTGAGATTTGATAAATGCTTCTTAACATCTGCTTGTATCTCCGCAAGCTTTGGTTTATCAATACAGAAGAGTCAGGCAATCAGTTTCTGGAATGCAGTAATAGATAGTTCAAAACAAGCAATTGGTTTATATCCCACAGAAAAAATCGGCATGGATTCAATTGTAAGTATCTGTCCTGCAAACAGACTTAACACCTTAATCACAGACTGGGATGCATCAGAAGAAGATTTATGCCAATTCGACGACCTTGGGATTGAAGTTGTTATAGTTGATAAAGAATAGGATTAATACGACAAAACGGCACGGAAACCCGTGCCGTTTTATTTTGTCTAAAAAGTTGTACCTCTTACATTTAGAAATACGACTTTTATTTTAACAAATTTTTTATATCGTCATAATCAATTCTGACCATTTTTGTGCTGTTAAGGCACACACCTGAATTGTTGCTGTGGTAATATGCAATAAGGCAATAGTCACCGCAGTCAAGGAGTGCGGGGTAGCAGTAGCCGTTTTTGCGGTCATCTTCAAGGTAGAAGATGTTTTCCTCGTTAAAGGTAAGTCCATCATCTGTGCTCACTGCAATTGTGTATGGTGTGCGACCCCACAGGTCTGAGTTTTCCCATCCGCGTAAAACGTGCTCGGATTCGGGATTGAATATTGCAAGTGTAAGGTCCTTGAAGGCTCTTACGTGCATTGGTGAGCAGGGGGAGGAGAAGAACAGATTTGGCTTTGGCACAGTCCAGGTAATGCCCTCGTCAGTTGAAAAGCACTCAAACTGATAGCCGATGTTTGTCCTTATGTAGCACCAGAGTCTGCCGTCGGGCAGCATATACAAGCCCGGCTCCTCGTAGCCGTCAATGGTTTCAAAGGGGCATCGGAGCACCGCAGGGGATTTTTCCCACGTAATGCCGTCATCGTCAGAATATGCAAAGCAGATTTCACCGGGCTGGAAGTCCCTTTTGGGAGTGTGTATGGTGTGCCTTGCAAGGGGGAGTAAAATTCTGCCCGAGGGCAAAATATATGGTCGGTCATTGTTTAATATGTAGTAGTCATAGGGCATACAGGCTGTGCAGTCAATGGGCTCACTCCAGCTCTGACATTCATCTGCAGAGCGTGTCAGCATAATACTGTCAGCTCCGTCTGCGTGCTTGAGGATGTAAAATGCACCTACGTCACCATTGCCCATTCTTAAAAAAGACAGGCTCATAATGTTCTGTGACCCATCGGGCTTTGTGAAGAGAACACGCTTTTCGCTCCAAGTGTTTCCACCGTCGGTTGAGGTTATGGCTACAATCCGGGCGTGTGCATCGTCATTGCAGCTGTCGTTACCTGAAAATTCTGTGTAGCCGAAAACAATGTCACCATTGTTAAGCCTTATGAACGAGCCCTCGCCATTTCGGGGATTTGTGTCAGAGGTGCCGATAAGCAAAATTTCCTTGGCAGGTTTAACCTTTATCATAATCACTCTTCCTCAATATATTTTTCTGCCTGCAGGCGGAACATATAGGCATATTTGCCGTCCTGAGCCATAAGCTCCTCGTGTGAGCCGTGCTCAATTATCTGTCCCTTTTCAAGCATATATATTTCGTCTGCCATAACTGTTGTTGATAATCTGTGTGAGATGAATACAACTGTTTTGTCATCTGTTGCCTTTGCCATTGACTGATTGAGGGCATATTCCGCAACAGGGTCAAGGTTGGCGCTTGGCTCGTCAAGTATTGCAAAGGGACAGTCCTTATAAAAGGCTCTTGCAATAGCAATCTTTTGTGCCTCACCGCCTGAAAGAGAAACACCATCGTCATCAAATTCGCGGAGGAGAATACTGTCAGTTCCGTTGGGAAGCTTCCTCCTGAAGTCCGATGCCATAAGTGACTTCTGAACCTTTTTGTCATCGGGTGAATCATTCATGGAAACGTTTTCACCAAGCGTTGCACCGAACAATGAGAAATCCTGAAAAACAGCGGCGAAGTTCTGGTGATAGGACTTGATGTCCCATTCCCTGATATCGGTGCCGTTAATGGTAATGCTGCCCTCTGTAACGTCATAAAGGCGCAAAAGCAGGTTGGTGAGTGTGGTTTTACCTGCACCGTTATAGCCAACAAGGGCGATTTTTTTGTAGGGTGAAAGCTCAAGGTTAATATTCTTAAGCACGTATTTCTCTGAGCCCGGGTATTTAAATGAAACGTTGTTGAACTTTATGGTAACAGGCTCTTTGAAAACTGTTGTGTTTGTGCCTGAAACCATCTTTTCCTTGGCATCCATAAATCTGCGGAACTTTTCAACGTACAGACCATTTTCGCGGATATTTATAGCAAATTGGCTTGTCAGAGCGAAAACGCTTGTGCTTATAGATGCAGCACCGTTAAAGGTAGCGGCAAAGTCACCCATTGAAACCTCCTTGGTAACAATTGCCTTGTAGCCCATAATAAGGGTAATGCCAAGGTAAATGAGGAGTGTCATGGGGAGTGATTCCTGACAAAAATATAACTGCCATTGCTTTGCAAGGTAGGGAGATATTGTTTTAAGTCTGTCAGCTATATTTCGGTTGTAGCGCGCCTCAACCATTTTGCCTGCGCCTGAAAGACGAAGCTCCTTTGCATAGTCCTGCAGGTAGAAAACACGGCTGAAGTACAGATTTTTTCTGTCAAGGGGTGTCATTGCCTCGGTGCGCTCAACGTTGATTTTTGCAATAAGGTTGCCGATGGGTGTCATTATTGCAACGCACAATGCAACAAAAAGCAGACAAATGGGGTCTATTGATATGATAACTGCACCAATTGTTGCAATGCTTATTACGCTTGAAATAACCTCCTGTGCATCGGACAGGATAGCGTATGCGCGGTCATTCATTGCGGTCATTGCAAGGACAAGGTCGTTGTAAAATTCGGGGTTATCGTAAGCCTCGTAGTCCATCTTTGCCGCTTTTTCATAAATGGTTTTGTAAATGGCAAAGTACAGCTTTTCCTTTTGCTTGGGTAAGGATATTTCGTAAAAGAGTGTTGTAAGCAGATTGGTTACAACAACAAACACAACAAAGCAGGCAAGTGCAATTGCAACTCGGTAATAATCCCTGCCCTCTGCGGCTACGTCAATGATATATTTCAAAAGCACAACGTTTGAAAGTGCCCACGGCAGGTTTGCCATAACGTCAAAGAAGGTGTAGCCGAACACCATAAAGGGAGTGTGCTTGCACAAAAATTTCATCATATAGATGTGATTTTTGAGAGAGAAGGCAGACTTTTTGTTGTTATTCTTCATTGCGACCCACCTCCTTGTAGCCCGATGCTTGTAAGGTGAACATGTGGCTGTATTCACCATCGCAGCTCATAAGCTCCTGATGGGTGCCCTGCTCTGTGAGAACACCGTTGCTGAAAACAAGTATATTGTCAGAGCGTGTAGCACTTGAAAGTCTGTGCGAAATGTAAATAACAGTTTTGCCCTCTGTGCCCTTCAGCAGAGCGTCGTACATTCTGCTTTCTGCAACAGGGTCAAGTGCAGATGATGGCTCGTCAAGGACTGCAACGTCAAATTCACTTGCAAAAAGCCTTGCAATGGTAACCTTTTGAGTTTCACCGCCTGAAAGGAGCACGCCGTTTTCATCAAACTCCTTGGTGAGTATGGAGCTCTCCTTGTTGGGGAAGGTGGCAATTTTGTCATAAACACCTGCCATTTTAAGGGCATCAACAGCCAACTTTTCGTTTTCGGGTGTGATTTCCTCGGTGAGCACGTTTTCAGAAACAGTCATTGCAAACACCTTGTAGTCCTGAAAAACGGAAGCAAATTTCTGTCGGTATTTCAGCAGGTCATATTCCTTGATGTTTACGCCGTTGTAAAGGATTTCGCCCTCGGTGACGTCATAAAAACGCATAATAAGCTTTGAAAGGGTGGTTTTACCTGCACCATTGTGACCGACAACTGCAATTGTCTGTCCCTTTTCAATGCGGAAGGAAGCATTTTTGATGGTGTAGTCGCCCTTTGTGGCATATCTGAACGAAACGTTTTTGAACTCAAGGCTTTGGAAATCATCGGGAATTAAATCACCGCCCTGTATCTTGGGCTCGTATTCAAGAAAGTCCTGTAAATTCTGCACCCACAGGCAATGCTTTTGCTGCATTGCAAAGTAATATGCAAGCTGATTAAGCTTGTTTCTGCAGGTGGTTATAGCAGATACAAGCACGGAAAACTCGGATATGGGAATATCCTTTACAATCATAAGGCGGTAGCAGCCGTAAAGGAAGCCGCCTGTAACGGGAATAATTTCAGCAAAGTAGTCGGATACACACTCAAGCACCGCAATTTTCCAGCCGTATTTTTTAATGGTTTTAACGTTGTCCTCAATGGCTCTGCGGAAGCGCTTTTCAAGCACAACAAAAATGTTTGTGGTTTTAATTTCCTTGGCAAAATCCTTGAGCAGGATTGTACGTCTGACGTAATCCTTTTGACGCTCAAAGGGGGTCATTGCCTTTTCCTTTTCAAGCTCAATGTTGTTTTTGTAGGTTCTGATACCCATAACAATAACAGGGCAGATAAGGAATACAACAAGTATGGGGTCAATGCTGAAAAGATACCTTACAAGCATAATAAGGCTCACAACAGAGCCCAGAGTCCAGGCAGAGCCCTCAATAATACGCTTAAAGCCGCCCTTTTCAACAACCCACGTTGCGCGGTTGTAGTTGTCAAAAAAGTCGGGGTTTTCGTAGCAGCCAAGCTCAACCTCCTGAGCCTTTTTGAATATAAGTGAGTTTATGTAGCTTTCGCACTTGATTTCAAACTTTATTCGCACGGTGTAAACGTTTATGTAGCCTATAAGGTCAACAAGGAGCTTACCCACAACTATGATTATCATTCTTATGGCAAACTCACGGAAGCTGCCGTTGCCTTCGATAATTGAAAGTGCGGTTTCAAGGAAAAGTACGTTGACAACAACTGCATAGTATACGTTTTCAAGCACGTAGGAAAAGTAAATTATAAAAAGCGAAATCGGTGCGCACTTAAGTGCACACTTCAACATAAAGGCAGTATTTTTTATAATATGCGCTTTTTGCTTTGGTTGTTTTTTTGCTTTCATTGCTATCTCCAATATAATTATCCGAAAAATGATGCTATAATTATAATTATAATATCCGTCAAAATCAAGTGTATAAGAGCATAATGTGGCATTTTTGTATTGAATAGCAGAGTCTTTTTATGGTATAATTCAAATAAATCAAAGGTACAGATTGGTGGGTGCTGTTGAGATGGCGGGTTTTTCTGCAAAATGGGTTTATGAATACCTGAAAAAGCAGGCGGAGAGTGGCATTGAAAACCACGCTTTGCTGATAATGCAGGGCAACGATATTGTTTTTGAAGAGTATAATTATCCCTATTCAGCGGATATGCCTCACACACTCTTTTCCGTAACAAAGTCAATTGCCTCAACTGCGGCAGGCTTTGCTGTGAGCGAGGGTCTTTTAAGCCTTGACACAAGGATAGATGAAATCTTTGAGGGCTATGAAAAGTGCAAGGGGTCAGGCTGGGAAAATCTCACTCTGCGCTCCGTTCTCACCATGAACAGCAACAAAAAATTCACCTTCCTTCAGGATATGACGGCGGATTATAACACCATTTTTATGGAGGCGGATTTCAGAAAAAAAGGCGGCTTCCTTTATAGTAATAACGATGCCCATATTGTGGCTGCAGCCGTGCAGAAGCTTTCGGGGCAAAGCCTTACCGAGTACCTTACACCGCGCCTTTTTGAACCCCTTGGCATTGAGGTGCCCTTCTGGGAAACCAACGAGGCAGGGGAGTGCATCGGTGGTACAGGCTGCTACCTGAAGGCACGCGACCTTGCAAAAATCTGTCGTTGCTATGCAGATGGCGGTAAATACAACGGCAAGCAGGTTATTCCCGAATTCTGGTGCCGCGAGGCAACAAAAATTCAGCATCAATTCAAGGAGAATGAAGGCTACGGCTACCTTTTCTGGATAAAAAACGGCATATTCAGCATGACCGGTATGTTCGGTCAGCTTGTTTCCTACATACCGCAGTATGATACTGTTCTTGTAAGCCTTAACAGCTGCATTGCAGAGGGCATGAACAGTAGCCTTGCGGAAAGTGTGCTTATGAAGGCATTTGCTGAGGAATCAACTGCAGAGGACGAGAAAATCCTTGAGAATTATCTCAAAAGCCGTAGGTTGAAAATTCCAAGCTGCGAAAAGCTTCCACCTGTCCATGAGGGCAAGGAGTATTATATAACAGCCGTGTCCGATGCTATAGCAAAGGTGCTTTTCCCACAGAGTGTAATTCCCCGCACACTTACCTGCAGCTTTGCAAAAAGGCCAAAAAGCAACCCCGATAAGGTCAGCTTCAGTCTAAAGGACAACGCCTTGAATATAAGCTGGCTTGAGGAAGAGGACAAGGTCACAATAAGCTGTGGTCTTGACGGTGAACCCCGAATGAGCGAATGCGTTATCAAGGGCTATCCCTATAAAATATGGGCATATTGCTATGCAGAGGGCGACAAATTCAAGCTTGTTGTGAAGCCTCTTAACACCTTGGCAACTCATTATATTGACCTTGAGTTTGTGTCCGATGGGGTTAAAATGAGCTTTAAATCAAACCCCTGCTTTACTGAATTTATACTTAAGTCTGCAATGGAGCCTGAATTTTTCAACAAGCACAGGCTTGTGAGGACCGTTACACAGGGCGTTGTGAAGCTTGTTGTAGATACAACTGCACGACCTGTCAAATTCAGACTGAAAAAGTAAGAATAATTTTGAAAAAACTCGCAAGAGTATATATAAAGGAGAATCATTATGACAAAAAGAATTTTAGCATTAGTAATGGCAGCACTTATGGTGCTTTCCTTCGCAGCTTGTGGCGGTAGTAAGGAAGACGCAAAAAACGATGTTCAGATTGAATCATCAGTTGCTTTGCTTGACAGTATTTGGTCAACACTTGGTGAGGATGAAAAGTTCCCCGTAATGGGTGGCGATTTCTCTGCTCCCGTTGATGGTGGCGCAGGCGCATTCAATCTTACAGATAAGGAAAATGCAGTAGCACAGCTCCACATTGCAGAGGCAGACATTGCCCTTGTAAGCGAGGCAGCAACAATTATCCACGCTATGAATGCAAACACATTTACTGCAGCTGCATACAGACTAAACGAGGGTACAGATTCAGCAGCATTCGTTGCATCACTCAAGGACAGCATCGTAGCAACACAGTGGATGTGCGGCTTCCCCGACACACTTGTTATTTACACAATCGGTGACTATGTTGTTGCTGCATTCGGTAACACAGATGCAATCACACTTTTCAAAACAAAGCTTGCAGCGGTTTACCCCGATGCAGCACTTAGTGTTGAAGAGCCTCTCGTATAATTTAAAAATTTGTTCCGCATAATAGGGTAGAATTATGGTTTTTTCAAGTATTCCGTTTTTATATTATTTTTTACCCTGTGCGCTGATACTGTACTTTATCACCCCGAAAAAGCTGAAAAACACAGCCCTGCTCATTACAAGCCTTGTGTTTTACGGCTGGGGTGAGCCAAAGTATTTATTCCTGATGGTTGCCTCAATCATAGTCGGTTACGTGGCCGGATTATTGATTGAGGCTTTCTCTGAAAAGAGGGTAAAAAAGGCTGTTTTTATAGTATCAACCATTATAATCACAGGCTTTCTGGCAGTTTTTAAATATGCCGACTTCTTTATCCGGAGCTTTAACAGCGTAACAGGCCTGTCCGCAGGGCTTCTTAACCTTGCGCTTCCTGTTGGTATCAGCTTTTACACCTTCCAGATACTCAGCTACACAATTGACGTGTATCGCGGTGGGGTGCCTGCACAGAAGAATTTTATAAACCTTGCATCGTATATTGCGCTTTTTCCGCAGTTGATTGCAGGGCCTATTGTGCGTTATTCAGATATTGCAAATCAGCTGAAGGAAAGAACACACAGCCTTGAGGACTTTGTGAATGGTGCAGGTCGCTTTGTTGTGGGTCTTTCAAAAAAGGTGCTTATAGCAAACGTTTTGGGTGAGCTTTGCACCACATTTAAGGCAAGCGATGATAAATCCGTTCTTTTTTACTGGCTTTATGCAGTTGCCTTCGCTTTACAGGTTTACTATGATTTTTCGGGCTACAGCGATATGGCAATCGGCCTTGGCAGAATAATGGGCTTCCGTTTTGTGGAGAATTTTAATTATCCCTATATTTCAAAAAGCGCAACGGAGTTCTGGCGCAGATGGCACATTTCCCTTGGCTCATGGTTCAGGGATTATATTTACATTCCCTTGGGTGGTAACAGGGTTTCAACGCCGCGCCACTTTTTCAATATTTTCGTGGTATGGCTCCTTACAGGCATGTGGCACGGTGCTGCATGGAATTTTGTGGTGTGGGGTCTATACTTTGCGGTGCTTCTCGTAATTGAAAAGGTGTTCTTGTTAAAGCAGCTTGAAAAAAGTAAGGTGTTAAGCCGCATCTATACTCTTTTTGCAGTGCTCATCAGCTTTGTTATATTCAATGCAACTGATATGGGTGAGGCATTCTCGTACCTTAAGGGTATGCTTTTCCTCGGTGGTGCACCTGTAATTTCAGCAGAGCTTCTTTACTGTGTAAAAAGCTATGGTGTAACCCTGATCCTTGGTGTTGTTGGCGCAACACCAATTGTGAAAGCACTTGCAGAAAAGCTCCGTGAAGGGGATAAGTCACAGGGCTTGTTCTACGTGATTCGTCCTGTTGTGCTTGTGGCTCTCCTTACAGCTGCAACCGCTTACCTTGTGGACGGCTCCTTTAATCCGTTCTTGTATTTCAGGTTTTAGGAGGGGTGATTATGAGGAAAAATTCAAAGAATATTATCACAGGTGCAATCATAATTGCCTTTGTTCTCGGTCTTTCGCTTTTTGCGTGGCTTAAGCCGGCAGATCAGATGTCGCTCAGTGAGCGCAGATTGCTGACACAAATGCCCGAGCTGAACGGAAAAACATTTTTTTCGGGCAGCTTTACACAAGGCTTTGAAAAATATGCCACAGACCAATTCCCTCTGCGCGACAGCTTCAGGGAAATTAAGGCGTGGGTGAATATAAAGCTGTTTAACCGCGGTGAAAACAACGGTGTTTATGAGCATAACGGCTATCTTGCAGATATTGAATATCCTGTAAATGAAGGGTCAGTTAACTATGCCGCCGACCGCTTCAATTATGTTTACGACAAATATTTAAAGGGGAATGATATCAAGCCCTATCTTGCGGTGATTCCCCACAAGGGTCAGCTTACCGCACCCCAAAAGGGCTACCCAAATGCAGAGTATGATGAAATTGTTGATATAGTTAAAGCTGCCACACCTGATTTTGAATATATCAGCATCAAGGACAAGCTTTCCCTTGAGGATTATTACCGCACCGATACCCATTGGCGTCAGGAAAAAATTCAGGACGTTGCGCTGCTTCTCGGCAATGCAATGGGCACAAACGTAGCAGCACAATATGAGGAAAAAACGCTTTCCGATAAATTCAATGGTGTTTACAGCGGACAATATGCTCTTGACGTAGGTAGTGAGGAAATTTACTACCTTACAAACAAGACCTTGGAGAATTGCAGGGTCTTTGATTATGAAAACAACAAAGCAATAAGCGTTTATGATATGGAAAAGGCACAGGGTAAGGACCCCTATGAAATGTTCCTGTCGGGTCCACTATCCCTTGTTACCATTGAAAATGACAACGCCAAGAGCGAGAAGGAGCTTGTTATATTCCGTGATTCCTACGGTAGTGCGCTTGCACCCCTTCTTGCAGAGGGCTACAATAAAATAACACTTGTTGATATACGCTATATGCATCCCGATATGGTGGGTAAATATGTTGATTTTAAAAACGCCGACGTGCTTTTTATTTACAGTACATCGGTACTGAATAATAGCGAAACTATAAAATAAAGGTGGTGCTTCCGTGGCAGGTGAGCTGATGAATCCACAGAACATTCTTGTGGAGCTTGATTCATATCTTCATAAAAATGACTATACATCTGCACGGGAATACCTGACCAAGGCTCTCAAAAGGGCAGACGCCTTGGGCGATAATCGTGCCCGGGTGCTCATTCTTAACGAGCAGATGGGGCTTTACAGAAAAATCGGTGACAGAGAAAATGCCCTTGAAAGCGTTAACAGAGCACTTTCAGAAATTGAGGTAATGGGCGTAGCGGAGCAGGTAGGCTCTGCCACAACCTACCTTAACTGTGCTACGGTGTACAAGGCTTTTGGTAACCCCGAAATAGCGCTTACGCTTTACCGCAGAGCACAGGCTATATATGAAAAAGCCTTGCCGTCTACCGACAACAGGCTAGGGGGACTTTATAACAATATGGCTCTGGCTTTGGTTGATTTAAAGAAGTTTAACGAGGCATTCGTTCTTTATGAAAAGGCGATTTCAATAATGCTTTGCAATGAGAATGGTGCCCCCGAGGCGGCAATAACCTACCTTAACAAGGCGAATGCCCTTGAAGCACAAATGGGGCTTGAAAACGCCTGTGAGGAAATTGACGAGTGCCTCAATAAGGCAGAGGCGTTGCTGGAGAGCCACGTCAATCGTGATGGTAACTATGCCTTTGTGTGCGAAAAATGTGCACCCACCTTTTTATATTACGGCAGATTTTCCTATTCTGAGGAAATAGCAGAGCGCTCAAGGAGGATTTATGAAGGGTCTTGAATTATCATATCAGTTCTATCTCCAATATGGCGAACCTATGCTCCAACGGGATTTCCCACAGCTTCTGCCCCTTGTTGCCGTAGGTATGGCAGGCAGCGGCTCCGAATGCTTCGGTTATGATGACGAGCTGTCACAGGACCACGACTTTGAGCCCGGCTTTTGCATTTTCCTACCTGATGAAAGCATTGTGGATGAAAAAACCGCCTTTGAGCTTCAGCGTGCCTATGATAAATTACCGAGGGAATTTATGGGCTTTTGCCGTAGCATAGAAACACCTGTTGGTGGCAGACGTAATGGTGTTATACGAATGGCAGAATTTTTTGCATCAAAGGTCGGCACATCAGACGGCAGACTCGGTGAAAATGATTGGTTTTTTGTGCCCGAGCAGGGGCTTCTTGAGGCAACAAACGGCAGGGTTTTCAGAGATGCTTCAGGTGAATTTACCGACATCCGTCAAAGGCTTGTTAATATGCCGCGTGATGTACTGCTTAAAAAATTGGCCGGTAATATACTGACAATGGGTCAGGCAGGTCAGTACAACTACAATCGTTGTATCGGCAGGGGCGAAACTGCAGCCGCTCAGCTTGCTGTCAGCGAATTTGTGAAAGGTGCTTTACATACAGTGTTTTTACTGAATGGCGAGTATATGCCCTATTACAAATGGTGCTTTAAGGCGCTACGCGATTTACAGATTTTAAGTGAATTACACACAGACCTTGAATACCTTATTTCAAGCGGTAACGATGAGGAAAGCGCTATGAAAAAGGTAATGGTTATTGAGGACGTGTGTGGTAAAATAACAGACCAATTAAGGCTGCAAAAGCTGACAACATTCAGCGGCACAGAGCTTGAGGGTCACGCTTATTCTGTAAATAATATGATAACTGACGGTGAAATACGCAATCTGCATATTTTATATGGTGTTTAATATGAAAAAGCTTGTTTTATTTATTATGATACTTTGCCTTGTTCTTTTAGTGGGCTGCAGCTTACAGGACGAAGCCTCTACCACACAAGCAATTACTACAACAACTGAGGAGGTTACGGCTATGAATACAGATTTGGGCTACGAGCAGATTTCAGGTGCTCAAGCCAAAAATATTATGGATACCGAAAGTGATTACGTTATTATAGATGCTCGCACTACCGAGGAATTTAACGAGGGTCACATTGAGGGCGCAATCCTTATTCCCGAATATGAAATCACGGAAAGAGCAGAAGCAGAAATACCACAAAAGGATCAGCTTATTTTAGTGTATTGCCGTAGCGGTCGCCGCAGTAAAATTGCTGCCGAGGCTCTTGTGGATTTGGGATATACAAATGTAAAAGAATTCGGCGGAATCATTGATTGGGAATATGATATTGTAAGGTCGTAACTATGAAAGAAAAGCTATCGATGATATTATCTATGGTGATTTTCGGCACTATAGGTATATTCGTTAAATATATAGGCTTGCCGTCGGGCTTGATAGCCTCTGCCAGGGGGATAACGGGCGCGGTTGTGATTATCCTTGTAATGCTTATTACAAAGCACAAGCCCGATATTAAAAGTGTTATTAAAAAGCTTCCTGTTTTAATATCATCAGGTGTGGCAATCGGTTTTAATTGGATTTTACTCTTTGAAGCATACAACCACACAGGAATACCCGTTGCAACAGTTTGCTACTATACTGCTCCTATATTCGTTGTTGTGGCAACGCCATTTGTTTTCAAAAGCAAGCTGAAACCACGTCAGCTTATCTGCGTTGTTTTAGCCCTGCTGGGTGTTGTTGCGGTGTCGGGTGTTTTGCAAAACGGCACAACTAAAATAACAGGCGTGCTCCTTGGTGTAGGTGCAGCGGTGCTTTATGCCTCGGTTATGATAATGAATAAGTTTATGGGTGACGTGCCCGATTATGAGCGCACGGTAATTCAGCTTGGCTCAGCAGGACTTGTTGTGTTGCCCTATGCCCTGCTTACATCATCAGAGGTATCGGTGACAACTACCTCAGTTGTGCTGCTTGCCATTGTAGGTGTTGTACACACAGGCTTTGCATATCTTTTGTATTTTGGCGCACTCAAAAAGCTTAAAAGCCAGACAGCGGCAATTTTAAGCTACATAGACCCTGCAGCTGCAATAATTCTATCGTCAATTATCTTTGTACAGTTACCCACCACCTACGAGCTTGTGGGTGTGGTGCTTATAATGTCAGCGGCATTATTGAGTGAGAATTTTAAAAAAGCAGAATAAAGAAAGCCTTGAGAGTTTTTACACTCTCAAGGCTTTTTGTTTTGTTGTGGCTTTTATTTTGCCAAGGGCACGTTGATTTCAAGGTCTGTAAGGGGGAATGAGCAGCAGGGGTGGAAGCAGTCAAACTTAAAGTCTGCAAGTCTGCGGAACTCAAGGTGCTTTGGCACGTAAACCTTACCTGAAAGCAGGTGTGAGTGACAGAAGCCACATTCACCACTACGACAGCGTGCGGGAGCAGCAATACCGTTCTTTTCAAGTATCTGTAATACTGTGTCTGCAGAGCTGCCCTCAATTGTCTGTGTTTCGCTCTGGATTGTAACTGTAATTTTAACCTTTTCGGGCACATTTGCAGGATAATCAGCCTGTGAAGCAGGGTTGTGGAACTCACCGAACATTTCGTGACGAATGAACTTCTTTGGAAGATTCAGCTTTTCAAGCTCCTTGTCAACAAAGGCGTACATCTGCTGAGGACCGCAAAGGAAGATTGAATATTCCTTATCTGCAGGAGCATATTTCTTGATAAGCTCTGCGGTGATAAAGCCCTTTTCTGTACCCTCAATGTCCTTATCCTCATCGCTGAGCACGTGAACAACCTTAATCTTATCACACTTGCTCTGAAGTGCATCAAGCTCCTCACGGAAAAGGATGTTGTCGTAGCTTCTGCTGCCATAAAGCAGAACCATGTTAAAGTCCTCGTCACCGTCAGCAATAGCGTTTGCCATTGAAACAAAGGGTGTAATACCGCTGCCACCTGCAAGGCAGATAACAGTTTCGGCATCACGAAGGGGCTGATATTCAAAGTTGCCTGCGGGAGCAGAAGCAACCACCTTTGTGCCAACCTGCCATGTATCGAAGATATAGCGTGACATAAGTCCGCCCTCAACAAGCTTGATTGTAAGGGTATATTTGCCCTCAAGTGAATCCTTGGGTGATGATGAAATTGAATATGCACGTGTGATGGGCATATTGTTGATTGTTTCAAAAATTGTCAGGTATTTACCTGCGCCGAAGTATGCAAGACTCTTGGTGCCCATTTCCTCATCGGGAACAAGGGTAAAGGTTTTAGCATCCTCTGAAAGCACCTTTACGTCGGCAATTTTAAGGAACTGCTTTTTGGGGTGGAGTGCTTTTGCAAGTGCTGTTGCATTGTCAGAAAATGCAGGTAATTCTGCCTTTGCAGACTGGAATCTCTCCTGGCGCTCAGGGAGCATTTTTATGAATTTTGAGCCTTTAAGCTTTTTGAATTTGTTTGCCATCTTATTTGCCCTCCTTCAGCTTTTTGATTACAATACCTGCAGCCTTTTCGCCTGTGTAATATGCACAGCCGTAGCCGTCGCCACGCTCCTGTGTGGCACCGCAGAACCAGAAGTTCTCAAAGGGCTGATCCTTGAGGTATTGTACAGTACGGGGAAGCATACTATCCCACTTTTCAAGCATATAGCCGTAGGGTGTGCCAAGGGGAGTGTTAAGGTAACGTGCAAATGTGGGAGGAAGTGCAATTTCAATTTCCTCAATATAGGGCTTGATGGAAATGTTGAGAGCCTTTTCACAGGTTTCAATCATATCCTGTGCAACCTTTGTTTTGAATTTCTTGTAATCCTGGGGCTTAACGTCCTTCATTACGTCGCCGAAGGTCATTGTTGTAAGGAACAGCTGGCTTGTGCCCTCGGGTGTACAGTCGGGGATAATCTCGTTAAGACAGTTAATGATGCAGTAGCCGCTGAAGTAGTTCTGTGCTGCCTCATACTGCTTGTCGGAGTCAGAGTCGGGTGCAATAAATACAGAGTAATCTGTAATGCCAAGCTCCTCTTTAGTTTTGTTCATGCCAAGATAAACTGTTGTAAGTGTGCAAGCAGTTTTTCTTGCGTTGAGCATTTTGAGCTGCATTTCGGGAACGTCTTTTTCATCCATAAGCTCGGTGAAAACCTTGTAGGGATAGCAGTTGCAGATGAACTCCTTGCCGTAAACCTCGGTTTCGCCATTAACAACAACGCCAACAGGCTTGCCGTCCTTCATAATGATTTTTGTAACGTCAGCGTTGTACCAGATTTCGCCGCCGAAGTCACGGATTTTCTTGTCAATAGCAAGGCTCATTTCGTGGCTTCTGAATTTGGGAATACCAGTACCGCTGCGAACGTAGCTGTGGAGCACGCACATATAGTAAAGGAAGTCAAACTGTGAAGCAGGTGAGCCCATGTAGCACCAGTAGGTGTTGAAAATATCCTGCGCCTTTTTGGGCATGCCAAGAGCGTCAAGCGCCTCTGTCATGGTGTGCGCAGTCATTCGCATAATGTCGGGAACGTCCTTAAGGCTGCCGGGAATTTTTGCAGGATTCTCCATGCACTCAAAAGCCTTGAACATAGCAATTGACATATCAAATGCCTTGCGGCAGCTCTCATAAGAGCCGGGAACAAGCTCGTCAAGTTTTCTTGAGAAAGCCTCAAAGCCAACAGGCATACGAGCATCAACTGTAACAAGAACGCCGTCCTCGTTTACGAATGCGTCCTCGTCGCCCTCCTTTGCGGGAACAACAAGGCGGAAGGTTGAATCGTGTCGGCACCATTCAACGTCGGCATCAATGCGGTTGAAAACCTCCTCGATTGTGCCAACCTCTTTTTCATCACCAATGCCTGCAAGCTCGTGGAGTGAGGGTTCAAACTCAAATCTGCCACGAACGAATGATGAAGCAGAGCCACCGGGGATGTTGTGCCTTTCAAGCAAAAGCACGGAAAGACCTGCCTTGGCACAGTTTGCAGCAGCGGCAAGACCGCCGTTACCTGCACCAATTACAATAACGTCGTAATTTTTCATTTATTTATAACCTCCGTTTCGGTTGTTTGTGACAAAGCCTTTTTCTTTTGCCTTTTGCTCATTATCACGGATGCAAGAATTGCAAAAACAAGAGCGGGCAGAGCGTAAAGATATGACAAGGGATTTGACAAATCACCCTTTGCGCCTAAAAGTGTCCATAAAACGTTGAGAATTAAAAGCCCAAGGTTTGATGCAACAAAATATTTGCCGAATGGAATGTTCATTGCACCGAAAATAAGACTGCTCAGGTCAGAGGGCATAAGACCGCCTGCCTTGAAAACAAAAACAAGGGCAAAGGAGTTTTCACCTGCAAAGTCATCAAGCTTTTTGATTGCCTTGAACCTGCCCTTGAGGGAGTTTACAAGCTCCATTCCCATGAATTTGCCAAGGAAATAGGGGAGTATAATGCTGCAGGCTGTGGCAATAGCGTTCACAAGCACCGCAACCCACATGCTATCAAAAACTATACCCGAAAGCACGAACAAAACTGCAGGCGGGAATATTAGTGCAAATGACTTAACAATGCTGAAGCCGATAATAATCAGCGCAATGGTGATTGTGCCGCCTGTGAGATATTGAGTGAGTGCACCCACGTTGCTGACGGAAATATTGTTTTTTGACAGGAAGGATATGCAAAGAACGACCATTCCAAGCATAAGAATGAATGACAAAATCTGCAAAAGCTTAACAACCTTGCCGTATTTGTCGGGAGAGCTGCCCTTGGACATAAATACACCTCTGAATACATATTATGTAAATTAATTTTACCAATCAGAAATAACTTTGTCAATTGCGCTTCCGGTATTATTATAAACGTTTTTGGTGAAACCTGCGGTTTTGCTACAAGAACGCGCAGTTTTTTAAAAGGAGCAATGAAGCCTGCTACGTGTTTAGGTACGTAACAGGCTTTTTTTACCATATAAAGGGTATCATACGGTATTTTACTTTTTGCTTGTATTCCGAGTAGCCCTGAAGCTCCTTTTCAAGGACGGCTTCCTCGTTTTTGATTCTTTTTGCTATCAACACAGGGTAAGAAAGGAATATTATAAATGAATATATGGAGCCAAGAATAAGCGGCATGGCTAAGAACAGGAAAATTGTTGCAAGGTACATAGGATGTCGCACAACGGAATAAAGACCGCTGTCAATTACACGTTGGTTTTCCTGTACCTGAATGGTTCGGCTAAGATATGTGTTTTCACGCAGAACCTCGGCATATAGGAGATATGCGGCAAGGAAAACAACCACCCCGCCAATAACAACACCCTTTGGGAGTGCTGACCAACCAAAGCGGAAATCAAGCCCTGCAACAATGAAGCCTGCAAAAAACATCAGACCGCTGAGCTTTACAACAAGGCTCTGCTCCGATTCCTTTTCCTTGGCACTGAGTCGGCTTTTAAGCAGAGCAGGGTTTTTGAGCATCATCACTATTCCTGCAATGAACATAGGAGTGAAAAGTGCTCCCATAAACACCCAACCATTTGTAAAGCCCAGGGTACCCGCAGGTAAAAACACCAGCAAGCCCACAAGAGCAACGCCGAGTGAAAATTTAATTAACGCACCAAAAAACAGTTTTGCTGTCATAACATTTCACCTTTGTGAGAAAAATTTATGTTACAGGAGGATTATAACATTTAGTAAATCTCAAATGCAAGAACAAAATGCGGGGTCGCGTGTAGCCCAAAGCAGGAAATAGATAGATTGAGTATATTCATTGCAAAAATTAAAGCAGTGATACCGAACGGCATCACTGCTTTAATGTCTAACTACTCCACCTTTGATACAAATTATCCCAAGGTTGCAATAGTCTATTCCGGGTTGCAAATCGCGTTAGTAGGTTGCAAATGACAAAGTCAGGTTGCAAAGCGATAAACCACTACTCTATTACACTTATTGTATGTAGACTTATTGTGTTCTAAAAAGTAAAATAATTGTAGTAATATGTCGAGGTGAAACCAATGGATATTATAAAAGTTTTCGGTACTAATGTTCGTAAATATCGCACAGAAAAGAAAATATCTCAAGAAAAATTTGCAGAACTTTGTGGTTTGCATAGAACTTATATTAGTGACATTGAATGTTTCAGGCGTAGTATTTCTCTCGATAATATTCAAAAAATTGCAGATGCATTAGAAATAGAAACTTATAAATTGTTTGTGGAGTAATGACAAATGGATATATTAGAAGAAATCAAACAAATATTAGAAAACCATATTGGTAGAGGGAATGAAATTTCAGCACAAGTGTTTGAAAATAAGTTTGGAAATCCAATAGACAAGACACATAGAAAATCTCGAGAATTGATAGAAAAATGCGCCGATAAATACCACATTCCCATTGCCGGTAACGACTTGGGATACTATATCATCTCAAACGAAGAAGAATTAGCAGAATATAAAGAAAATCTTCAATCCAGAATTAACGGAATTAGACAACGAGAAGCTAAGATGGAAAAATTTTTCAAGGAGAGAAACAAATGAAATTTGTAATAAAAAAAGAAGAACTATCTGTACTTAATGGTATCGAGACACCTGAGTTTCCAAAATATACTTCACAATTAATTAACTGGGCAAACCAAAATGCACAAGGCACACGTCCAAGAG
>JAGBTL010000120.1 GCA_017631355.1 Clostridia bacterium | reverse complement strand
TACCACCGCCATAAGTCTGTCAAGCTCTTCCTCGTTAACGGCAAAGGGCTTTTCAAGGAGCATATCATAGCCCACCTTGAGAAGGGGGATAGAGGTTTCCACGTGTACCTCATCCATTGTGCCGTTAATAACAACGTCGGCAAATTTAGGAGCCCTTGAAAGAGCTTCTGCATCAACAAAGCAATTTTCATCCTTAAGGTTAAACATTTCCTTAACCATATTGCGACGGTATTCGTCAAGCTCTGCCACACCAACAACCACTAACTCATCGGGGTGAGCTAAAGCGTATTGTGCATATGCCATTGTTCGGTGACCTGCACCGAGAATAATTGCTGTAACAGGTTTCTTTGCCATAATAATCACTACTCGAATTTGTTAGTCTTTAAGGTTTTTTGCCATTACCACACCGCCAAAGCCGTTGAAAAGCACCTTGAAGCCAAGTCGCTCATAAAAACGGATTGCGCCGTGGTTGTCCTTGTGTGCCATGAGCATAATGCCCCTGACGTTTTTCTGCTTGAGGTTGTCAAGCATTGTTGTCATCATCTGTGCGCCGTAGCCCTGACCCTGATATTCGGGTAAAATATCAATGTGCAGGTGTGCGGGATACTTCAGCCCTAAAAAGAAATAGGGGAAGGGCATCCACCAGGCATCAAAGCCCGATTTTTTATCAAGTGCCCAGATGTTTTTTGTATCAATTTTTCTGAAAAGCTTGCCGTAGCGCTTGTAGTCGGGCTCGCACATAACATAGCCGACTGCAACGTCGTTATCGTCTGCCAATACAAAGGAGGTATCGCAGCACTCTCGTGCATAGTATGTGGAAAACATCTTTGCAAGAATGTTACCGATAACGGGCTCCTTCTGGTGAATTTCACCTGCGGTCATACGGCAAACGTATTCAACCGCAGCAGTGTCTGTGTGCCTTAAGGGTCTGATAGTAGCCATCAGCTTTTGTCACCTCTGTTAGGTCTTTTGCGGGTAATTCTTTCCTTTGTGCCGTCGGGTCGCACAATAATTGTGCTTTCAAGCTGACATTCAAGTGACTGCCTGAATGCGGCAACGTATTCTGCCCTGAGAGCCTTCTGCTCAACAGCCTCTTCCTCGGTAAGACCCTCGGATTTTGCCTTGCGGGCAAGGAAATTTATTCTGTCGATTTGCTCCTGAGTAATCATAACAAATACCCTCACAATTTAAATAATCTAATATATTATAGTATTATTAAAAATAAAGTCAATAATTTTAAGCAAAAAACATATATCATTGACTATAATCTCTCATAATGCTAAAATTCAGATAGATATTTCACCCCGGGGAGTGTTTTTATGGTAGCAGAACGCAAATTTAAGGGCAAGTGGATTTGTGCCGATATGACTATTGAGGACAGGCTTGCTCCTGTTTTCAGACAGATTTTTACTGTTGACGGCACCGTGGAGAGTGCACAGGCATTTGTTTGCGGCCTTGGTCTTTTTGAGCTGAGGATAAACGGCGTTCTTGCCGACGACACCGTTCTTAACCCTGCCCACACCCAATATTCAAGCACCGTGCTTTACAGGGAGTTTGATATTGCACCGCTCCTTAAGAAAGGTGAAAACGAAATTTTAATAACAGTTGGTCACAGCTTTTATAACGAAACCGTTGCCACCTGGAAGTGGCAGCTTGCCCAATGGCGTGATATACCCAAGCTTCTTTGCGATTTCGAAATTACATATTCTGACGGCTCTGTTCAGACTATTGCTACCGACACGGGCTGGCAGGTGTGTACCGACGGAATAATCACCGCCAACAGCATTTACTATGGCGAGGCACACGATTATCGCAACAGGGTGAATAATTGGCAGATCCCGAAGCTTGCCACACCGCCCACAGGCAAGCTACGTAAGCAGACTATGGAGCCAATGCGCCGTATAAGCACCCTTTCACCTGAAAGCATTACCAATATCGGCAGCAACAGCTACGTTATAGCATCACCGGAAATGGTAACAGGCTGGGCAAAAATTACACTTCCCCTTAAATGCGGAGAGAGTATAACCGTAACCTATGGTGAACGACTGAAGCCCGACGGCTCTGTTGTGCACATCGGCAAGGGTGAGGAGCGTGACGGCAACTGGTACCCCCTGGGCTACATTCAGCAGGACACCTTTATTGGTGACGGAGTGCAGACCGAGTTTGAGCCTGTTTTCAGCTACAAGGGCTTTAAATATATTCAGATAGACAGCCCTGTTGCACCAAGAGCAGAGGATATTGCAATTTACCGTGTGGCAAACGACGTGGCATCCGTTGGAGAATTTACCTGCTCACAGCCTGTTGTTAATCAGCTTCACGCTCTTATGCGCCGCACCGTTCTCAACAACCTGCAGGGCAAGCCCACAGACACTCCCGTGTGGGAGAAAAACGGCTGGCTTGGTGATTTGAATTGCGGACTTCTGTCCATGATTTACAACTTCAATATGGATGAGCTGCTCAGAAGCTTCACCGTAACTATGGCAGACTGTCACAATGAATATGGTATGATGCCTGTTTTTGCCCCTATTGTAGATGCATCGGGCAATAATCACCCTGTGTGGAATACTGTCCTTGTTTTCACTGCGGAAGCACTCCTTGATTTTTACGGTCAGACCGACTTTGTCAGGGAGCTTTACCCCACCCTGCGCGATTACGCTCTCAAGCAGATAGATGCAGTAAAGGCACTTGGCTGGGTTTGGAACGAGCACAGCCTTTCCGACTGGGTTGCGCCAATTGGTGGTGTAGCCTCCGACGAGGCAAACCCCAACTCCTCCGAGGGTGCGGAAATTTGTGCAACAACCTTTATTTATAAAATGCTTATGTCAATGAGCAAAATCGCAAAGGAAATCGGCGAGGACGATGCTGATTATCTGACCGCTGCCGAAAAAATCCTTAAGGCGTTCAATAATAAATTTTATAACAGCGAAAAGGGCTGCTACGAAACAACCTTCTGGGACCAGATGGGGGGCAGAACACGCTACAGGCAGACCTCAAACCTGCTTCCCCTTGCCTTTGATATGGTGCCCGAAAGTGAAAAGCACCGTGTGTTAGATAGTCTTGTTGCAGATATAAGGGCAAAGGGTAACCATCTTGACACGGGCTGCACAGGTACACGCTTTGTTCTGCCTGTGTTGTTTGACAATGGCTACGAGGAGCTTGCCTACACCATTCTTACACAGACAACCTACCCCTCATGGGGCTATTGGATTGAGCAGGGCTTTGACTCCGCCTGGGAAAGCTGGGAGGACACAACACGCTCCTACGACCACTATTTCCTTGGCTCCTACGAGGAGGCGCTTTTTACACACCTTGCAGGCATAAGGGACGTTAAAAAGGGCTTTACAGAATTCTCCTTTGACCCCAAAATCAACTGCGGGCTTGAAAATTTAAGCGTGAAATTAAAAACTCCCAAGGGCAATATTGAGTGCCGATGGGAGGTAAAAAACGGTGTGTGTGAAATTCATCTCGTGGTCCCCGATGGAGTTACCTTCAATACCGAATTGCCGATGGAGAAGAAGGGCGAAGCCCTTGAAGTTACAGTAAGATTATAAAATTCACTGTAGTGAACGCGATTATAAAATGCAGAATGCAAAATGCAAAATGCAAAATTATCGGGCACTGCGTGCGGCATTTTAATTAGAAATTTCGGAACTGTATCGGCAATTATAATTGCAAATTGCAAATGGCAAGTGGCAAATTTCGGGGCACTTCGTGCCGATTATATTGCCTTTGCTAAACTGAATTGATGCGAAGCCTTGCATCCTCATTCGCAAAGCGAATGGGGAGGGGGACCGCGCCGAAGGCGTGGTGGTAGGGCGTTCCGGTTGTTCCTTGCCTTCTGTCGGATAGAACAATAGTAGTG
>JAGBTL010000119.1 GCA_017631355.1 Clostridia bacterium | reverse complement strand
AAAGCACAAATGATAAAACTCTCTTTGATTTTTTCATAGTGTTTACCTTCCTTTTCAAGAGATTTATACTACTATAAATATTAAATATGACAAGTATTATACCACCTGAAAACCATTCGTCAATATTGCACAAAGAAAATCGTTATTTATTAACAAAATGTTCAATTCATAGCAATATTTTTGTTAAAATCAACAACAAAACTTTTAAGGGTTTGTTAATTTTTCTGAAAAATAATTATCACAAAGAAAAACCGACGAAGCTCACACTTCGTCGGTTAGTTTCAATATTTATTTTTCATTTTTGCCATCAGGTGTATCCCTGAAATATTGGGTAAAGGTTTTTGGGTGGGGGTTATTATCCCAAATCTCCTTGGCAACAGGCGCCCACGCCTTGCTGAAATCGTCACACTTGCTGCACAATTCATCAACAGTTTCCTTTTCTACAAGGTCTGTTGACTGTGCCCCCGTTGACTTGATAAGCTCCCTTAAAATATGCGGATTTTCAAGCATAGGACAGGGCATAAGGTGATTATCATTAAAGGGCTGACCCTTTCTGTATGCCATAAACAGGGGCTTGTTCAGCGCCTCAAAGAGAGTGTCCCTTCTGATGTTTGAATCAGAATAGTGAATGAACACACAGGGCTCAATATCGCCGTTTGAGTTGATGTGGAAATAGTTTCTGCCACCGGCAATACAGCCGCCCACGTACTCACCGTCATCCTGAAAATCCATAACAAACAAGGGCTTGCCTGTATGCTTATTACGCATTTTCTTCATCCAGAAGTACATATACTTACGCTGCGAGGGTGTGGGAATAAGCTCCTTGACAGCATCCTTGCCAACAGGCATATAGCTGAAGTAGAAAGCGTATTTTACGCCCTCATTTATCATTTTATCAATGAATTCATCGGAGGTTACGTAGTTTACGTTTTCCGAGGTATAGCAAACGGAAATGCCGAAAAGCAGTTTTTCCGCCTTGAGGAGCTTCATTGCCTCCATTGTGGTTTTATAAGCGCCCTCACCGCGACGACTGTCGTTGCTGTGCTCATCACCCTCAATGGAAAGGGCAAGTGTAATGTTACCACAACGCTTGATGTCATCACAAAGAGCCTTGTCCACCAACGTAGCATTGGTGTAAATGAGGAAGCCGCACTCAGGATTCTCCGATGCAAGGGTTATAATATCCTTTTTTCGGATAAGGGGCTCACCGCCTGTGAGCATATAAAAATGTGTGCCAAGCTCCTTGCCCTGCCTTACGATGCTTCGCATCTCGTCAAGGGAAAGCTGTGAGTTATGGCCGTACTCCGCCGCCCAACAGCCCTTGCACTTAAGGTTGCAGGCGCTTGTGGGGTCAAAGAGGATTGTGAAGGGAATATTGCAGTTGTATTTGTCACGGTTTGCGCGGACTGTACGTGTACCGTAATAGCCTGCGTGAACACCCATTGTAAGCATCAGCGATTCAACCAAATCGCGATCAACGTCGTTAAGAATATTCTTTGCAAGCTGAACGTAAACGTTATCCTTATCGTTAAGCGCTGCCTTCATCTTTGTGAAATTCTGTGCAGGGAAAAACTTAAAGTATTTTTCTGCAACCTCAAGAATCCTCAAAAGATTCTCTTCAGGTGCCTTATCCACGTATTTAAGAGCCTTGCGAAGTGCCTTCTGCGCAGCAAAGTGTACTACAGCGTGTTCCGTAACAATACCTCCCTTCGGATTATTATAACCAAATTATGATATCACAAGAAAACTGATTTGTAAATAATCGTAACCCTTTTTATTGTAAAAATTATTGGTCGATTTTACTTTGTTTATTCATACAAGGCTTTTCTTGACACACAATATTTTTGCATTTATAATATTAGTTATTAAATTTACGTTAGGAGTGCTTTTATGAGCAAGAAGAAAATCAGTCCGCTCAGCACAGACAAGCTTTCACCGCTTAATTGGTTTAACGTGTGCTTGTTCTGTCTTATCGGTGGTATCGCGTGGAATCTTGAGAATATGTATTTCAACACATTTCTCTACAACGAGGTCTATGCAACAGCCACCAAGGAAGCAGTTTTAGGCGCAATGGAGCCATCAACCGCTGTCAGCCGAATGGTTGCTCTGTCAGCAGTTACTGCAGTTGTCACCACATTCATTATGGGTACCTTCAGCGACAGAATGAAAAACCGCAAGGTGTTTATTTCCATCGGTTACATTCTCTGGGGTGGCATTACCGCTACCTTCGGCTTTATCACCAAGGAAAATATTTCAGCATTATTCGGCTTGTCCGACGCTGCGCAGATTCTTACCTGCACAGTATGGGCAGTTATCATCATGGATATGGTAATGACCTTCATGGGCTCCACAAGTAACGACTCTGCATTCAATGCCTGGGTAACAGATATTACAACACCTGTTACAAGACCTAAGGTTGAAACCTCATTTCCCTTTGTAGGCTTCGTTGCTATGGGTATTGTTATGGGCGTGGGGTCTGCTGCGCAGGCAGGTGCTGTTT
>JAGBTL010000118.1 GCA_017631355.1 Clostridia bacterium | reverse complement strand
GTGTAACTCCCGGTATTGATACACATACATACGAGGCTGTAAACACCGGTAAGGTTGATTCAAAATTCGGCTTCCCTATTGAAACAGGGGATGCTATGAAAATCACCGAATATGCCCTTACAAAAGAGAATGTTATCCTTGAAGGCTTCCATTGTCACGTTGGCTCACAGCTTTTTGAATCAAGCGTTTTTATCCGCTCTGCAGAGATTATGATTAAGTTCATTGCTGACGTTAAAGCGAAAACAGGCTTTGAAGCAAGGGTGCTTGACCTTGGCGGTGGATATGGTGTGCGTTACGTTGAAAGCGACCCCACTATTGATATTGAGGATAACATCCGTCAGGTTGCAGAGTACGTTAAAACAGAGTGCGAAGCTCTTGGTATCGCATACCCCGAAATTCACATGGAGCCCGGCAGAAGTATTGTTGCCGATGCAGGCTTAACTCTTTACAAGGTTTCAAACGTAAAGGTTATTGAGGGTTATAAAAACTACGTTGCAATTGATGGCGGTATGACAGATAACCCCCGTTATGCGCTTTATGAATCTGCTTACACAGTTGTAACTGCAAATAAGGCAGAGGAAAGCACAGATTTCCTTTGTGACCTTGTTGGCAGATGCTGCGAAAGTGGTGATATTATTCAGCCCAAGGCACTTTTCCCTCAGTCAATCGGCAGGGGTGATCTTGTAGCAGTCCTCACAACAGGCGCATATAACTTCTCAATGGCATCAAATTATAACAGGATTCCAAGACTTCCTGTAATAATGCTCAATGGCGACGACGATTACGTTGCAGTAAAGGGCGAAACACTTGATGATATAATCAGAAATGATATGTAAAAACAGAGGCACATAATTGTGCCTCTGTTTTTATTTTTTCTCTGCTATAAATGCCCTGAATAGAGGAAGACAAGCGTCAAAAAATGCTTTGTAGCTCTCACAGTAGCTTCTGTCCTCCTTACTGCGCTTGCATCCTTCTGCACGGCAAAGGGGATAATATTTGCAGTTTTTACATTCTTCAGGGTGTATAATACTTTCCTTTAAAAAATCAATTGCTTTGTCACAATGGGCGAGGGTGTCAAAGCTTTTATCTGAATCATTAATATTACCAAGCAGCCATTCATCTGTACAATAAAAGTCACAAGGGTAAATATTGCCGTTTCCCTCTGCAACAAACTGGTGCGAGCAATGCCCACACATACCACATTGCTCTGTGGGATTGCCAAGATATAAGTGAACAATGTTATCAAAGTAACGAATACTTGTATATTCACCGCGTACATAATCCTTTACATAGGCGTTGAATCCGTGTATAAGGAAGTGCTTGTATTGCTCGGGTGTCATATACAGTTCACTTTCCGTCTTGTCGCCAAAGGGGCGCAGGCAGGGGATGAATTGCAGGTATTTAAAGCCCTGCTTTTTGAAATGCTTTACTATATCATCAATATTATCGGCACATCTGCCTATAAGTACCGTGAGTATATTGAAATCAACCTGATGCTTTTTGAGTATTTCTGCCGCTTTTGTGATTTTATAGTAGGCGTTGTTGCCCTTATCATCAACTCGGAAAGAATTGTTGTTGAAATCACCGTCAAGGCTAAGACCGATAAGGAAATTATATCTTTTGAAAAATCTTGCCCAATTGTCATCAATTAACGTTCCGTTTGTTTGCAGTCCGTAGTATATGGTGCTGTTTAGCGTGTTGTGCTCGGCAACCTTTTTTACAAATAACCTGAAAAAGTCAAGTCCTCTGATTGTGGGCTCACCGCCTTGAAAAGCAAATGCAATACTTTCACCATCTGCAAACTCAAGTGCTTTTTTAATTAGGTTTTCGGCAGTTTCTTCACTCATCAGACCAAAGCTTTTTACATCGCGGTGGTCTGTAACGTCGTGATAAAAGCAGTATTTGCACCGCATATTGCAAAGTGCGGATGCGGGCTTAATCATTATTGAAAGTGGTGGCATATAGACATTCCTTTTAACAAAGCCCCGGAGCTCTCCGAGGCTTCTGTCATTATTTGTAATATTCTTCGTTAATACCGCGTCTGTTTTCCTTGAAATCCTTTGTGATTTCATCCATTTTTGCGCTCATTTCCTCTGTATATGTGGGGTACATATTCGCACGATTAAGGTTTTCACCTGCATCGTCCGTCAGGATGTGGAGCCAGTTTTTGCGGAATTTGTCAAAGAATGCAATGTTATCGTTCTGTATGTTCTGGAAATATTTGAATGTAACGTATTTGTTGTTTTTGAGAACAGGGTAGTTATAATCCTTGTATTCCTCTGTTTTAAGGATTTCTGCGGTGGGTACTGTGTACTGAATAGCCTTAAGCTTTTCGCGCTTCATATGAAGTATGGGGTTCTCTTCTGTGTGAATAACTGTATCGTTCTTAAGAAGATTAACCATTGAAACACCGTCAATTTCACGGTCAAAGGGAAGATATTTTTTGTCCTTGCCGTTGTTGCCTGTGATGTTACACATTTCAACAAGTGTCGGCATAATATCGGTGAGTGTTGCGCTTTGCTGTCGTGTTTCGCCAGCCTTCCAAAGCTTGCCGTTACCCTAACGAATCATAAAGGGAACCTTCTGTCCTGCCTCGTATGCGGTGTATTTACCGCCGCGCAGATTACCCGCAGAGCCCTCAAGGGCAGGTCCGTTATCACTTGTGAAGACGATGATAGTATCATCCATAACACCGAGCTTTTCAAGGGTGTTAAATAACTGACCGAGATAGTAGTCAAACTCTGTAATACAGTCTGCATAGGTGCCCATACCTGTTTCGCCATCAAAATCCTCACCAACAAAAACAGGGGCGTGGGGCCACGGTGTAGCGTAATAAGCAAAGAAAGGCTCGTCGCTGTTGGTAACCTGCTCTGTAATCCAATCGGTGATTTCTTCGTGAATCCACTTTGTCATTTCACCCTGAGCCTTTTTGCCGTTTTCGTCCCTAAGGTCGTTGATTCCGCGTACAATTTCATATTCACCATTCTCCTCTGCAACGTGGTAGAAGGGTGTCATATCATTAACGTGGTGGCTGCCGTAGAAGTAGTCAAAGCCTTGGTTTGTGGGCAGATATTCACCATAATCACCAAGGTGCCATTTGCCGAATGCGCCTGTGTTGTAGCCTGCACTCTGGAAAATTTCAGCTACTGTGATTTCATCACCTAACATTCCGTCGCAGTTGTTGCCCATTTCAATTGAGTTGAAAATTCTTGTCTGTGCCAAGGGGGCAAGTGTGTCAACTGTGGGATAAATAACGTTATCTGCATAACCGCGGAAGGGGTATCTGCCTGTCATAAGACCAAATCTTGCAGGTGAGCAAACAGAATATGCTGAATAGAAGTTGTCAAGGTTGAGACCCTCTTCGCCGATTCTGTCCATATTAGGTGTGTCATATATAGCACCGTTTAATGAGGTGTCACCATATCCCATATCATCCATT
>JAGBTL010000117.1 GCA_017631355.1 Clostridia bacterium | reverse complement strand
GCAACTGCACCCGAGGATGATATTTGGACGGAGGAAACAAAACCGTGGGAATTTACTCTTGGTCAGCGCTCCTTCTATGGTGATACTGCTGATTTGACAGTAGATTTCCACAATCCGCAGGATGTTAATGTGCGCATTCTTCACTTCTGGCACGATGAGCTTGCTTTTATCAAAAATTTTGACAAAACAACCGGCAAGGTAACAATGTCAAGACCATCAAGTATGCTTATTCAGGATTTTGACAGATATTACTTTGAAAATGTTTTTGAGGCACTTAATGAGCCTGGCGAGTGGTATCTTGATAAACAGAACGGAAAGCTTTATTACGTACCGTTTGAGGGGGAAAAGGCGGATTCGCTCACTCTTTATGCATCTGACGTTGAGCAGCTTGTTGATATCAACGGTGTTAACGGCGTTTCCTTTGAAAATATAGCGTTTACACGTACTGATTGGGAGATACCTAAAAATGGCACAAAAATTACTATGGGTGATTGGAGTGTACAGAATGATATGGATTTCCCTCAGGCGGCAATGGACGTTAAGGGCGTTGTAATGGTTAGCTATGCCGAGGATATTCATTTTAGAAATTGCGAGTTTACAGATTTAGGTGCATCTGCACTTAAGTTTATGGAAGGTGTAAAAAACTCCTCTGTTGAAAGCTCTTATTTTGAGAATATAGCCGCAACAGCAATATTTGCAGGCGGTATGAATTGCCTTCCTGATGAACCTGATTACACATCAAACATTACAATTAAGAATAACGAGATCTATAAATACGGCAGAAAATTCTATTGTGCTATTGGTATTCATATCACATATTGTGATACTGCCGAGGTTGTGAACAATGAAATTCACGACGGTTATTATACAGGTATTTCCTGCGGTTGGGTGTGGGGCTACGCTTACCACGTAACCAAGAATATAAACATCAGTCGTAACCTGATTTATAACATCGGTCAGGGTTGGCTTTCAGATATGGGCGGTATCTATATGCTTGGCAAACAGCCCGGCACAGTCCTTTCCGAAAACGTTATTCACAATGTTGCTGCAGACCCGGGTGAGGGTGGATATGGCGGTTGGGGTATCTATCTTGACGAAGGCTCATCCTTTATGAGTGTTGAGAAAAACCTTGTTTATGCCTGCGGTAGTCAGAGCCTTAATATCCACTATGGCGAGGGTAACGTTATAAGGAACAATATTGCTGCACTCAGTGCCGAGGGACAGGTTAACCCCGGTATTGATAAGGGCGAAAGCCACGCTACTGCAATGTATTATAATAATATTTTCCTTACAGACGGCAATACTCCCATATACATAAATATGCTTAACACCTCTCATTTCTATGATAACAGCAACCTTATGTGGAGCCTTTCCGACGGTGAGGATTTGTACTTCAAAATAAGGGATGATATTATAAACCTTTCAACTGCACAGAAGGAGGGCTATATAAATTATCCGATAATCGCAGACCCCGGCTTTAAGGATGCTGCAACGTTTGATTTCACTCTTACGGATGAAAGTCCTGCTGTTGCAAGTAACTTTGAAATATGGGATTATTCCGTTGCAGGTACACTTGATGGTACCGTTATCGGTCTTACAAAAGAGGGTGGCAAAACAGCATATAATGCAGAGGCAAAGGCTCAACCTCAAAAGGAAATAGCAGGGGATATGCTGTCATATTACCTTCCCACTATAATGAGCATATTGCCCGTTATTCTGCTTGCTGTATGGATTGTTATTGGCATTGCAAGACCCGATCGCGGCAGTGTTATCTGTATCCTTTGTGCACTTATTACCGCAGCTCTTTTCCCTGTGATCATTGAAACCTACCTTGAGTGGATTCAGCTTCCATACTTCCTTTCAATATTCGTGCTTGGTGCTCTTAGTGCTGCTATGATGTACCTTATCAAAGCAAAATGGAACAGGTCAAAAAAGAACAGGATTATCTCCACAATTGTTACCTTTGTTCTTTCATCGGGTCTTACACTCGGTGTTGCAGGCATAATGAATATGCTGCTTTCATCAGGTACCGTTCCTGTAATAAGCATTGCGCTTTGCTGTGAATATGTGTTTATGGTTGTTGAAACCGTTTTACTTGCTAAGAAAAAATAAATAAATAAAATGACTCGTCTATTAGGCGAGTCATTTTTTGTTATTTTAATTTCAAAACTGCATTATGGTCATCTATGCCGTAGTTACCTGCGCTGTGCTTGAGTATCTCATATAAATCGGCGGGGTTGCCGTCAATATCCTTAACGCTGATTTTGTTAAGTATAGGCTTAACTCTGCCAAGAACACCAAGGAAAGCATCACCGATTGGAGTACCTTCAACAAATGGCTGGTTACCCGCAAACAGATTCTGCACAAGCTGAACTGCAAAATCCTTAACAAGCATCTTCTTTATTGATTTGTCACATTTAACCCACAGTAGTTTGCAGATTGTGCCAACCTTAAGGGTATCAAAGCGCTTGCCGATGAATTTTACAACAGGCTCAAGGCTCTTGTTTTCACCCATGCCGAATTTTCTTATCATTCTGTCGGGGTGATATTTCATATCGTCAAGCATATTAAGTATCATACTGTCAAACAGATCTGACAAATATTTCGTACAGCTTCTGCCGTTGGTGTCCCACTCAAAGTCGGGGATAGGCTCACTCTTGACGTCAACGGTGTCTGTGTCCACAATGGTAACAAAGCGCATATACGCTGGGCAGCCGATCGCAGAGCCTGTGCACACGTCGTATATTTTGTTGCCATTTTCTGTTGTTTTCTCGTTAATTGCCTGATTGTGCATGTGGCCTGTAAATACAAGGTGCACACCCTCGTCGGCAAGCATGGTTGTAATATCTGTGCCATTCTTCTGCACAGCAGAACCAATGAGCGAGAATATGGGCTGACCGGGCAGGAGCGGGTAGTGGTTCATGGCGAACATCATCTGCCCGTCCTCGCGAGCCTTTTTTGTCTGCTCCTTAATCCATTCAAGCTGCTCCTCATCGTAGGTTTCACGGCATTCTTCTGTGCCGTCATTGTTGAGCGCAAGCAGTCTTACACCGTCGCACAGCTGCGCAACGTATGAAAGGTGCTTTTCATCTACTGCAATGGCATCCTTAAAGCCGTATTCATAGTAGAGATCAAAAAGCTCCTCGCGCTTTGTTGCTTCAACAGGGTGTATGCCGTTTTCATCGTAGCCGCGGCATTCATCGTTAAAATCGTGGCCGGCGGTGATGACGTAAACCCTTTTGCCGCCTTCCTTTAATTTGTCAAGCAGTCTTATAAAGCCAAGGTGACTTTCCTTTTCACCATTAAAGGAAAGGTCACCTGCAATAAGCACGGTATCGGTCTTGTCAGTTTTGCAAAGATAATCAAAAATTGAGTTGTTTATTGCTTCGGTTTCAGCAAAGCATTTTTGCTCAAAGCGCATAAATTCGTCATATTCCTTGCCGTAAGCGCCCAGGGAGCTTTTGAAAAAATGAGTGTCTGTAATAAGGTAAAAGTTCATTAAACTCATCGTGTAACCACCTTTCAATAGGTTCATTTTATCATAAGGCCTGTCTTTCTTCAACATTTATTTACAAAAACAGATTATAGCGCTTATTTTCCTCTATAATATGTTGTGTTTTTCAATATCCTGTGTTATATTAAATAGGTATATTACTATTACTTATATAGTGAGGTAGAAGCTATGAATTACAGAAAAGATTTAGTCAAAAACATTCTCCCTTTTTGGCTTAAAACGTCTATTGACTATGAAAACGGTGGTATTTACACTTGCCTTGACCGTGAGGGCAATGTTTCCGGCACAGATAAAAGCGTTTGGTTTCAGGGCAGAGCCCTTTGGGTGTTCTCAAAGGCATATAACGTGATTGATAAAAACCCAGAATACCTTAAGGCTGCAAAAAACATCTATAACTTCTTGCCAAAATGTACTGATACTGACGGCAGAATGTTCTTTACAGTAACTGCCGACGGCAGAGAGCTTCAGAAAAGACGTTATTATTTCTCCGAAACCTTTGCGGCTATCGGCTGTGCCGAGCTTTACAAGGCAACAGGGGATAAGGCTGTTCTTGAATCTGCTGAAAAGTATTTCACAGTTGCTTACGAGTGCTTTACAGGCGTTCGCAAGAATCAGCCCAAAATCAATCCTGATAACGTAGATGCAAAGGCACTTTCTCCCGTTATGATTATGCTTGCAACCGCTCAGGTCATGCGTAGTGTTGACGGACTTTGGGATAAGTACAACAAAATCTGCGGTGAGTGCCTTGATGAAATTCTCAATGGCGGCTACCTTACCGAACGCGCACTCCTTGAGAGCGTAACTAAAAAGGGCGAGTTCATCAATAGCCCCAACGGCAGAATTGTAAACCCCGGCCATTCACTTGAGGCTGCTTGGTTTATTATGGCAGAGGGCATTGTTACAGGCAACGAAAAGGCAATTGAAATTGCAAAAAATATCATTGATATTACATATCCCTTGGGCTGGGATAAGGACCACGGTGGAATTATCGCCTTTACTGACCTTGAGGGTAAGCCTCCTGTTCAGCTTGAGTGGGATATGAAGCTTTGGTGGCCTCAGTGTGAAGCAATGATTGCAACACGCCTTGCATACCTTCACTTTAAGGATGAAAAGTACAATAACCTTTACCTTGAGCTTAAGGATTATTGCGAAAAATATTTTGTTGATGCAGAGTGTGGCGAGTGGTACGGCTATCTTCACTATGACAACACAGTTTCAAACACACTTAAGGGTAACATCTTCAAGGGTCCGTTCCACATTCCGAGACTATACATTATTATGGCATCAATGGACGAAACAAACGGCATTACAGAGTATATGAAATGATGGAATATAAGGTATATAATTGTGAGGCAGATTTCCTTTCTGCCCCATATAATGAAATGAAATCATACCATTGGGAAAGTGACCCGCCGTACAGACCTGCAGTTTTCTGCAAGCTGGGTGTTGTAGGCGATACTCTTACATCTTTTCTTAAATGCTACGAGAGCAGTCCTCGTGCTGTATATACCAAGCGTGACGATCCAATGTACCTTGATAGCTGCCTTGAGCTATTTGTGGCACCCGTTGAGGGCAGGGCAGAGTATGTTAACGTTGAAAGCAACTCAAACGGTGCATTCCTTTGTGAGTTTGGCGACGGTAAATATAACAGGCGCCTCAGCGCCGATTTAACACCACTTTCACCACAGGTGACCTCATTCCGCGGTGCGGATGAAAAGGGCGCATTCTGGGGCGTTAAGGTGGAGCTTTCAAAGGAATTTATATGCAGTTTATATGACTGCAGTAATTTTGAGTATGGCAGCATCAGAGCCAATTTCTACAAGTGCGGTGATGATTGTGAAAAACCTCACTATATCGCATTTGCACCTGTTAACACGCTGCCACCGGGCTTTCATAATCCCGAATGCTTTGTTGAATTTAAAAGGAGTTTGTAAATATGAGCAAGGTAGAATTTAATGTTGAAGATATAATTGCCGCTTTCCCTGATTATGGTGAGGTTGTTGGTTATAAACCCATAACCGCAGGGCATATTAATGATACGTATATAGTTGAATATAAGCTTGAGGACGGCAGTATTGCAAAGTACCTTTTACAGCGTATCAATACAGTTGTTTTCAAAAAGCCTGTTGAGGTTATGGAAAACGTTTGCGGTGTTACTGCACACCTTCGCAAGAAAATTGTGGAAAACGGTGGCGACCCCACACGTGAAACCCTTACAGTTTATCCTGCAAAGGACGGCAAAAATTACTATTCCTCTGAAAAAGAGGGCTTCTGGAGAATGTATAACTTTGTTGATGATACCTTCTCAATCAGCGAGCTTACTAACCCCGATGATTTTAAGAATGCTGCGCTCAGCTTTGGTAACTTCCAGAACCTTCTTGCAGACTATCCCATTGACACACTTTACGAAACAATAGAAAACTTCCATTACACACCTGCACGCTTTGCAACCTTTAAGTCATCTGTTGAAAAGAATGCTTCAGGAAGAAAGGATCAGGCAATGCCCGAAATTGAGTTTGCACTTGCCCGTGAAAAGGATTGCTCTGTTGTAACCGACCTTATTGCAGCAGGTGAGCTGCCTGTCCGCGTTACTCACAACGACACAAAGCTTAACAATGTTCTTTTTGATAACACAAGCAAAAAGGGTATCTGTATTGTTGACCTTGATACTGTAATGCCCGGCTCATCACTTTATGACTTCGGTGATAGCATCCGCTTTGGTGCAAACACCGCCGCCGAGGATGAAACAGATCTCTCGAAGGTTACACTCAGCCTTGAGTATTTTAAGGCTTACGTTGACGGCTACCTTGAGGCAGCAGGGGAAAGCCTTACAGATAACGAGATTAAATATCTCGCATTTTCTGCAAAGCTTCTCACCTTTGAGTGCGGCATCAGATTCCTTGCCGATTTCCTTGATGGTGATGTTTACTTCAAGACAGAATACCCCGAGCACAACCTTGTAAGAGCGCGCACACAGTTCAAGCTTGTGGCTGATATTGAAGCGAAATATGACGCTATGATGAGCATTGTAGAGGAGTCTGCAACCACCATTTTAAAAAACAGAAAAATTTTTTAAAATATTAAAAAAAAGTGTTGACAAATCACTTTGAATAGTGTATAGTATCTATCGTTGTCAGTAACAAAAACGCCCTGACAACGAGCGCATGGGAGCATAGCTCAGCTGGGAGAGCATCTGCCTTACAAGCAGAGGGTCATAGGTTCGAGCCCTATTGTTCCCACCAAGAGGTGGCCCGGTAGTTCAGTTGGTTAGAACGCTAGCCTGTCACGCTAGAGGTCGACGGT
>JAGBTL010000017.1 GCA_017631355.1 Clostridia bacterium | reverse complement strand
AAGAGCGGCTTTTACAACGGCCTCACCTTCCACAGAGTTATTGATGGCTTTATGGCACAGGGTGGCGACCCCGAGGGCAAAGGCTGTGGCGGAAGCGACGAAAACATTAAGGGTGAATTCAGAATCAACGGTGTGAACAACACACTTTCACATACACGTGGTGTTATTTCAATGGCACGTTCATCAAATCCCAATTCAGCAAGCAGTCAGTTCTTCATCTGCTATGGTGATTGCACATTCCTTGATGGTCAGTATGCAGCCTTTGGTAAGGTTACAGAGGGTATGGAGGTTGTTGACGATTTCCTTAAGATTGACCGCAGAATGAGTTTTGGTGGCGAGCGTTCCGTGCCTGTTGAACCCATTGTTATGAAAAATGTTGAGACTATCGAATGATTTTAAATAAAACAAAGGAGATAATCAAATGAGCAAACTCACAAACACTTTGCACAAGCTCTATGGCACAAACCCAAGTGATCCTGCCAGCCTCCAGCCTAAGGAAGCTCTCGCTTATGGTGTTGCCGGCTTTGGTCAGAACTTTATCTGCACCATCATCGGTTCATACCTTACAATCTTCCTTACAGACGCACTTCTTTTCGGTGCTGACGGCGTAACAGTCGGCGGCGTTGCAGGCTCAATGGCAGTTGCATGGCTTATGCTCGGCACACGTATCTTCGACGCATTTAATGACCCGATTATGGGTAGCGTTGTTGACAAAACAAGAACAAAATGGGGTAAATGCAGACCTTACCTTAAATGGATGGCTATCCCGATTGCAATTATGACAATTGCTTGCTTCCTTCCCTTCTTCCAGGAGAAAGCAACCTCCACATTCATCATTGTTGGTATCATTTACGTTATCTGGTCTGTTGCATACACCATTGCAGATGTTCCCTATTGGGGTCTTTCAACATGTATGACAAATGATACTGTTGTTCGTGGTAACCTTCTTACAGTTACTCGTCTTCTTTGCACACTTGGTGCAGGTATTGTTACTGTTTTTGTTCCCATCATCACAGGCGCTGTTACAGCAAAGTATAAATATACAGATGCTGACATTGCACAGATTATGGCAGATAAGGGCGTTGATGCTGAGGCTGCAAAGAACTTCGTTAACACAGTTATCGTTGGTCAGGAAAGCGCAAATGCTGAAACTCTCAGATGGACATACTTCATTGCAGCGGTTGTTCTCGTAGTTGCTGCAATTCCCATGTTCTTCTACGGCTTCAAGCACACAAAAGAGCGTTTCACAGCAGATGACAATCCTCCCTCATTTGGTCACAATCTTAAGCTCCTTTTCAAGAATGACCAGCTTCTTCTCATCGTTCTTTCAGGTGTATTCGGTGGCGCAAGAATGGTTTATTCATACACAGGCGGCCTTTACTTCGCAAAGTACGTTCTTCAGAATGAAGGTATGTACAGCCTTATTACACTTCTTGTTGTTCCCGGTGGTCTTGTGGCTTCTGTCCTTGTTCCCTGGATGTCAAAGAAGTTCACAAAGAAGTGGGCTTACGTTGCAGTACACCTCTTCGGTGGTATTGTAATGGCTATTATGTACTTCGTTGGTTACGATGCTCCCTGGAAGCTCGTTATTGCAGCAATCGGTCTTGTTCTCCTTGGTATTCCTCAGGGTGTTAACAACATCATTACATACGCTATGATTGGTGATACTGTTGATTACCTCGAGTGGAAGACAGGCGAGCGTGGCGAGGGTATCTGCTTTGCTATGCAGACACTTATCAACAAAATCGGTATGGCTGTTGGCGCTTTCATCGGTGTTATTTCATTCGCAGCAGCAGGTATCAACTCTGAAACAGGCTACATCTCACCCGAGGGTGCACAGACACTCTGGAACATGCTTGTTCTTTCAGGCGTTATCAGTATGTTTGCTTGTGCAGTTCCCATGTTCTTCTACAAGGTTACTGAAAAGCGTCAGGCTGAAATGGTTGCTGAGATTGCCGCAAGAGAGAAATAATTCTAAAAAATGCAAAAGGCTTAACTCGACTGAGTTAAGCCTTTTTTATTGTTAAAAAATCGGTTGAGTTATCTCAACCGATTTTCATTTTGTTCAGTTATTTTTTATGAATTACAGATTAAGAAACTCTTTCTTGCAAACGTCCTGGAGAGAAAATCTCTCAACGATTGCCCAGAGGTTTTCATCTGTGATAGTGTTGATTCTTTTGCCGCTTGCAGTTGCAAGCATATAAAGCTGTGCAGCCTTTTCAACTGTTTCAATAAGGCCTAACGCCTCGTCCATATCCTTGCCTGCGCCGTAGATACCGTGGAGACCCCAGATAACAAGGCGGAAGTCCTTCATCTTTTCAGCAGTTGCAATACCGATTTCGTTGTTGCCGCAAACCATCCAGGGAAGAACACCGATACCCTCGGGGAAAACAACGATACACTCTGTGCACATCTCCCAAAGAGTGTGAGTGAGCTTCTGCTCATCAAGCTCGTGAATGTGGTTCATTGCAAGTGTATATGTGGGGTGTGAGTGCATAATAACTCTGTTTGTGGGATCAACCTTAAGTCTTGCCATGTGGCTCATAAGGTGAGCGGGGAGCTCACTTGTGAACTTGCCGCCGTCAGCGTAGCCCCAAAGAAGCTCTGCAGTTGTGCCGTCCTTTGCGATACGGATAATGCCAAGGTTTGTTTCGGGGTCAACCTCAACGTTCTTGAAGTATTTGCCCGTACCTGTAACGATAAAGATTTTACCGATAAGGTCAGTTGCATCAAAGCCTGTGGGAATTTCACGGATAACGTTGTTGAGGTCAAGGTATTCTGCTACCTGCTCCTCCTCAAGCATAAAGCTGATGTTGCCACCGTTTCTTTCGTCCCAGCCCTGACGGTACATGTTGGCTGTTGCTCTTTTCATATCCTCAACGAAGGGTGCTGTTAAAATGTTTTTCATACTCTTTTCACCAAAACCTTTTCTTCATATTCTTTAATTTCTGCAAGATAGTCGGCTTTTATACCTTCCCTTGCAAGATATTCTGCCCAGATATCACCGAAGGGTGCAGTTTTTATATCCTCCTGCATTACCATAAGGTCGGTGAACTTGCCGTCCTTCTGTAATTCCTTCATTTTGTCGTGGGGTGTGAGCAGGGCGTTAAGAAGTGCCTTCTGCACGTTTCTGAGACCTGTTACCCAAGCAGAAATTCTGTTTATTGAAGCATCAAAGTAGTCGGTTGCAATGAACACTCTGTCAAGTGCATCGTGTGCAACGATTTCCTTTGCGATTTCCTTTGTTTCGTCGTCATAAAGCACAACGTGGTCAGAGTCCCAACGAACACCGCGTGTAACGTGGAGAGCAATCTTCTCATTGAAAAGGAGGAGAGATGCAATCTTGTCGGAAACAAGCTCCGTGGGATGATAGTGACCATTATCCATAAGGGGAGTAATTCCGTTCTTTGTGGAATAGGAGAGTGTAAACTCTGCAGAGCCTACTGTGTAGCTTTCAAGACCAATGCCGAAAACCTTGCTTTCAAGGGTTACGTAAACCTTTGATTTGTCGTAGGGTGTGCTGAGGATTTCATCAAGTGATTTTTTGAAGCGTGCACGGGGTGAATATCTGTCCGCGGGAATATCCTTGTAGCCATCGGGAATCCAGATGTTCATAACACAGGGGATGCCTGTTTCGTTTGCAAAATATTCTGAAATCTTAAGGCACTGAATACCGTGCTTAACCCAGAATGCACGAACCTCATCATCGGGTGAGGAGAGTGTAAGACCATCCTTAACCATGGGGTGTGAGAAGTAGGTGGGGTTAAAGTCAATACCCATACCGCGATCCTTTGCATAGTCAACCCATTTCTGGAAGTGCTTGGGCTGGAGGGCATCTCTGTCGGCAAAGTCGCCGTCAAAAATAGCATAGCAAGCGTGCAAATTCAATTTCTTTTTACCGGGAACAAGTGAAAATGCCTTGTCAAGGTCAGACATAAGCTCCGCAGGTGTAGATGCCTTTCCGGGATAGTTGCCTGTGGTCTGAATACCGCCCGAAAGGCTCTCCTTGCTGTCAAAGCCAACAACGTCGTCACCCTGCCAGCAATGAACTGAAATTGTAACGTCCTTAAGTGTGTTAAGGGCTTTTTCAGTATCCACGCCAAGGTCAGCGTAAAGCTTTTTGGCTTCATCATATCGTGACATATAAAAACCTCTTTTCTGAAGCTTGGTTGTACAATAGTGCATACAAAATAAGTATATATTTGATTGAGTTAAAAGTCAATAATTTAAACCCATTACCTGTGTAACAAATTTTTCAATCCGTCATAATATGCCTTGTAACATAATATTGCGGAGGTTTCCTATGACTAAAACAGTTTTACCTGTATCTTTTTACTTTGGCGCAAATAATAAGGAGGGCTATTGCTCTCTGTTTGGTGGCACCTATAATCCATATACCGAGGGCAATCACCTCATTTTAAAGGGGGGACCCGGCACAGGAAAATCAACCCTGATGAAATGTGTTGCCGATAAAATGGAAAAAAGGGGCTATTACGTGGAGCGTGGCTATTGTAGCGCCGACCCACAATCCCTTGACCTTGTGCTTGTGCCGGAAATAAATTTTTCCATAGTTGACGGCACCGCACCCCACACAATGGACCCGACCTTGCCGGGCGTAACGGAGCACGTTGTTGACCTGAGCGTGGCATGGGATAAGACCTACCTTAAAGGTCACCTTAGCGAAATAGGTGAGCTGACCCTTGCCAACAAGGGACAGCACAAAAGGGCAGCCGAGTTTCTTATGCTTGCCTCCACCATTGAAACACAGAACCTGCTTTTGTGCAGTAAATATATAGACAGGGAAAAGCTTCAGCGTTACGTTAGTAGGCTAAAGGGGCGCATATTTGCGGAGAGTGCAGACCACAAGCCGGGCAGAATACATAAGCGGTTTTTATCGGCAATAACACCCGATGGCGTGGATATGCAATATGATTCCGTTGTTGCACTTGCAGAAAGCATTGTTACAATTGAGGATGAGTATGGAATAGTGGCACCGTTTATTATGGATAAACTTGCCGACTATGGTGTTGAAATGGGCTACGACGTGTATAAATGCTATTGTCCCTTGTTCCCTACAGTAAAGGTGGAGCACGTAATAATCCCCCAATTAAAGACGGCAATTGTAACTGAAAATTCCTACCATTATTCAATAGACGACCAATCAAAGCACGTTCATGCCTCCCGATTTACAGATCGTGAGGGTATGCAGGGCATAAGGGAAAAGCTCTTGTTCGGTAAAAAGGCCAAAAAGGAGCTTGTAAACGAGGCGGTAAGAAAAATGTCCCTTGCCAAAGACTTCCACGACAGACTTGAGGAGTATTATATCAAAGCAACTGACTTTGATGTGATAAATGAGATAAGTGATAAGATAATATCTGGAATTTAAAATTATAAATTTAAAATTTTAAATTTCGGAACTGCGTTGCAATTAAAACTCAAAGTGCAAAACGCAAAGTGAAAATATGCGAAGCCTTACTTCAGTTTAGCGATAGCAATATAATCAGCTTTGCCCCGAAATTTGCCATTTGCAATTTGCAATTTGCCATTATAATTGCCGCACGCAGTGCCCGATAATTTTGCATTCTGCATTCTGCATTTTGCATTTAAAAAGCTGCTTGGTTAAATACCAAACAGCTTTTTTGTGTTTTCTGTTGCGTTGTCGGTGACATCCTGTGGGTCAACACCCTTGATTTCACCGATTTTTTCTGCTACGTATTGAATATATGCGGAGTTATTGCGTTTGCCTCGCATGGGCACAGGCGCCATATAGGGGCAATCCGTTTCTAAAAGAAGTCTGTCAAGGGGGAGCATAGCTGCAACATCTACAGGCTTTTTGGCGTTTTTAAAGGTTACTGCACCGCCAAGCCCGATATACATACCCAACTTTAAAACTTCTTTGGCAGTTTCTACGCTGCCCGAAAAGCAATGCAAAACACCTTTTGGCTTATGCTTTTTAAGTATAGCGAGAGTGTCCTCGTGAGCCTCTCTGTCGTGGACTATTATGGGTAAATCCAATTCTTTAGCGAGAAGAATCTGCTCCTCAAAAACCTTCTTTTGAAGCACCTTGTT
>JAGBTL010000116.1 GCA_017631355.1 Clostridia bacterium | reverse complement strand
CGGCATCAGCTACAGAAGTGGCGGTGAGATTATATCTGTTCCCGAAAAGGAGCACGTCACAACACCACCCTCTCCCTACTCCAAAGCCTATTTTGACAATCTTAACGGCAGAATTACATATATTGAGGCAAGTCGTGGTTGTCCGTACAGGTGCGCCTTTTGCCTGTCAGGCAGGTGCTCAAAGCTCCGATTCTTTGACGTTGAGCAGGTTAAAAAGGATATAATTAAGCTTTCAAACAGCGGAACCCAAACCGTGAAGTTTGTTGACCGAACCTTTAATGCAAGCGCAGAACGAGCAAATGAAATAATCGGTTTTATTCTTGAAAACCACGGCAAAAGCATTCCTGCAGATGTTTGCTTTCACTTTGAAATTGCAGGTGATATTCTTAAAGAAAGCACCTTTCAGTTATTGAAATCAGCCCCTGTCGGACTTTTTCAGCTTGAAATTGGTATGCAGAGCTTTAATGAAGAAACCCTTAAGGCAATCAACCGCAAAACAGATACAAAAAAGCTGAAAATGAACATAAAAAGACTCATTGAATTCAATAATATGCACGTCCACATTGACCTTATTGCAGGTCTTACAGGTGAGGATTTTAACAGCTTCAGAAACAGCTTCAACACAGGCTACAGGCTGAATGCACATATGCTGCAGATGGGCTTTTTAAAGCTCCTTTACGGCTCTGATATGCGAGAATCCCCCGATGCCTTCCCCTGCGAATTTACTGAAGAGCCACCTTATGAGGTAACAAGCACCCCTTGGCTATCAGAAGCTGAAATCAAGTCACTTAAGCTCACCGAGGATGCCCTTGACAGACTCTATAACAGCGGCAGATTCATAAAAAGTCTTGATTACCTTATAACAGAATGCGGATTTGAGCCATTTGATGTTTTCCACCAATTCGGCAATATGATTAATGGCTGTAAAATGACCTTATCACAGTATGCCGAGCACTTTTACACCTTCTTCAAGGACTGCGAGGGTGTCAATGGTGAGCTGCTTCGTGAGAATGTTTTGTGCGACCTACTCTCCTGCTCATCATCACTACAAATCCCTGAAGCCATAAAGGTAAGGGAGCCCTTATACCGTCAGGCAAAGCGCAAATTTACCGAGGGCACAAGTGATAAAATTAAGGTTGCCGTTCTCCCACAGATGGGAAAGCTGCTTGTAGTTAACCAAAGTGGCAAAAGGGATCTGCACGGCAGATACCCTTTTAAGCTTTATGATATAAGCATAATAAAAGCTCCCGAAAATTGATCGGGAGCTTAAATTTTATCCTAATTCAAAATTAGTAACAGTCGTTATACCATCGCACTCAACAAGATGTAATTGAGCAAGGTCAAGTGCATCAACAACGCCGTCGCCATTTACGTCACACGCTGCAGATTCAGAGTCATAAACACTGTTATCAGCACTCAAAAGTCTGTTTTTTGTAATACGATAGTCGGAAGCATTCAGCCTACCATCTCCATTGGGGTCACCAACAATTATTGACGTAATAACCCTTGATGTGCCGTTATCATTAACAGTGAAGCTATTGCCCTGCACAGGCGAAGCATCTGAACTCATTCCGTTATAGAATACGGGTGTTTTAAGGTAATCAAAAACAGATAAATAAAGGTAGCCAAAATCCGCATCATAACGTGAGTTATACGTGCCCATGAAAAGAGTGTTGTGGTTCTGTGTTCTGTTATATGCGGTAGTAGCATACTGAAGGTTAGGCAAGCATAAATCAGCATCATTTACGTGCTCAACAGAAAACTGCTTACCACCAAAATACGTATTAGTTGACTTTGAGCCTACAAGGAAGAAATCGTAATAGATACCATAGCTTCCCTGATCATCCCATGTTAAATCAACAAAATACCACTTACCGTCCTCCATCTGAATGGCGTTCCACATATGGCCAACACCATCAGACGTACCGGAGATACAAACACAAGGAATGCCGTAGTAATCGCAAATGAGCTTAACCGCATCAGAGTAGCCCTGACAAACTGCGCGACCCTCAACAAGAGCACCATAAGCATCGTGAGCACTCATTTTATAGTCACTGGAATTAAGGTCGGGGTAATAAACAGTACCAGCAAGATAATCGTGAACTGATTTTATAAAATTATATCTGTTGGTCATATTAAACGTACCTGCAGAAGCAAGGCTATTGACCTTTGACATCAAGGCGTTATAATAACCGGGAAGATTACTTGAAGTATAATAGCTTGTATCATAAACACCAACATTATATGTCATTGATTTAATATATTTGCCGTTTGAATGAAGCTTACCATTGCCTATGCTATATCCGGCATAATAGAAAACATCGGGTCTGTCAGTACAAAGTGCATTCATCAGTTCGGTAAAATACCCCTGATTAAAGTTACTATACGCAAACACACCATCAGCAAAATTTATTGTAAAGGAAAGCTTGCCAACATTCTCAACAACTGCGTCATACATCACCTTCTGCGCTTGGTCAAGCTGAGAATATGCATCATAATGAAGGGCATATTCCTGACCCTGAAGATAATACTTTTTATCGGCTGAATCGCTGATTTCAGGTAAGGCTTCACCCGTAACGTCAACAATCCAACTATCCTCAACGGTTTCGGTTATAATAAGTGAATTCTCATGGGCAGCAAGTGAAATTGTGCTGAGAGAAAGCATTAAAACAGAAAGACACAAAATCAAGCTGAACGATTTTTTCATATTATCACCTCTCGGTTAAAATATATCACAATAACATCTGTAATTCAACAATTCTTTTGACCTATTTGAACCTTATTAAGTGAAATTTTATGAAAAATAAAGAAAAAATATACCTATTATTATATAAATGCATATTGAAACTACGAAAAAAAAGATTTATAATATAGGTTAGATTTTCATTTTTTGCGAGGTTACTTATAATGTTAGGTAAATTAATCAGGGTCTGTGTAACCGACCCGGTAGGGACCTCAATGTCTGACGGCGGCACGTTCAAACTCAATTTTGGCAACCCAATGGGCAAATTTCGCCCGGCATCTCCCATTAAGGGTGTTCTCATTCTCGGCATTGATAACCCTGTTAAACACTTTGACGGCAGAGTGATTGCAACGCTGCGCTTCCGCGATACAGGCGAGCAAACACTTATTGCATCACCCAAATCAAAACGCTTTATTGATTGGGAAATCCGTCACTTTATTGAATTCTACACACAAAACCGTCCGTTTTCACTTGATTGCTACTACGAAAAGTCCTGCGGTGCAGTTATTTTCAGGCACATTGGTGAAACCGTGCGCTATCTCCTCATCAAAAACAGGCGCAGCTCAAACTGGAGCTTCCCCAAGGGCCACGTTGAGGATGGCGAAACGCTTGAGGAAACTGCAAAGCGTGAGGTGCTTGAGGAAACAGGCATTCACCTCAACATCTTCCCCGGCTTTGTAAGCAAATCACAGTACACTATCCAGAACAAAATTCAGAAAACCGTTTACATTTTCGCAGGCACAACCAAGGATGAGCAAACCCGCATTCAGCCTGAGGAAATTGAGGATTACATCTGGCTCCCCTTTGAAAGCGCCTACAATTACCTTAAGTTTGACAACGATAAGGCAATCCTTAAGGACGCTAACGATTTCCTTATCCAAAACAATTACTTAGATTGAGAGTATTATTATGGTAGAGAGCATTGTAAATGCCTTTTCGGCATTTCTTGAATCAAATAATATCCCAACCGAGCTTATCCCCTTTTTAATATCCCTGTTTCCCATACTTGAAATCAGGGGCGGTATGATTGCCGCATTTGCACTTGACGTTGATTTTATTCCGGCGTTTATACTGTGCTACCTCGGTAATATGATACCCATTCCGTTTATTCTGCTTTTCATCCGCAAGGTTTTCAAGCTTATGCGCAAGTTTAAGCCCTTGGGCAAAATTGTTGATAAAATGGAGGCAAAGGCAGATAAAAAGAAGGATACCATCGTTAAATACGAGGAATGGGGCTTGCTTCTTTTTGTTGGTATTCCCCTGCCCGGTACAGGCGGTTGGACAGGCGCCCTCATTGCCGCACTTATGGACCTGCGACTTAAAAAGTGCTTGCCTATAATTGCCCTTGGCGTGTTCATTGCAGGGCTTATAATGTCCCTGATAACTTACGGTATATTTTAACTTTAATTAACGCTGTAGCTTTACAGCGTTTTTTATTTAAAGGGTGATTGTTATGAATAAATGTTATATCTTTGGCTCAATGCCCGTTTCAAGGCTTTGTCACACAATTGACGAAGCAGATTTAGTCATTGCGGCTGACTGTGGCTTAAAGAATACCGAGGCTTTCGGGCTTAAGCCCAAATTCATTGTTGGTGACTTTGACTCCCTCGGCTTCGTTCCCGATGGCTCAAACATAATTCAGCACCCCGTTATGAAGAACGAAACGGACACAATCCTTGCGGTTGACGTTGGCTTTAACGAGGGCTATCGTGATTTTGTTATCTACGGCTGCCTTGGTGGCAGATTAGACCACACAATTGCAAGCCTTCAGACCGCACAATACGTTGCAAGTAAGGGCGGCACGGCAGTTCTTGTTGATAATAACATTTATGCAACAGTAATCAAGGATTCACACATCACCTTCAGTTCCGAATGCAACGGAACAATTTCCGTTTTTGCATATTCAGACAATGCAAACGGTGTTACGGAAAAGGGCTTGCTTTACTCCCTTACAAACGAAACACTCACTACGTCATTTCCCTTGGGCGTTAGCAACGAATTTACAGGCAGCGAGGCTACTGTAAACGTTAAAAACGGCACCTTAGCCGTTATTTGGCAGACAGAGCAAGGAAATTATATAATCGGAGGATAATATGGCAGACATCAAAAATATAAAGGGCGCAATTTTTGACCTTGACGGTACAATACTTGACTCCATGTTTATATGGAGCGAAATCGGCTACAAATTCCTTGAAATGAAGAACATTCAGGTTCCCGAGGGCTCTGACGAGCAGTTCACAACAATGAGCCTTATGGAAGCTGCAGAGTTCTATATAAAGCACTTTGACAATACCGCCACGATTGAAGGTATTGTTGCTGACATCAACAGCCTTGTTGAGGACTTCTATTTTAACGAGGTTATCAAAAAGGATGGCGTTGAGGAGTTTCTGGAGTTCCTCAAAAATCGTGGTGTTAAAATGTGTGTTGCAACTGCAACCGATAAATATATGGTTGAAAAGGCGCTTGAAAGAAACGGCCTTTTACACTACTTCAGCGAAATATACACCTGTAACGGTGTTGGCGCAGGTAAGAATACGTCTGTTATATATGACGTTGCGCTTGAGCACCTTGGCACCGCAAAGGAAGATACCTTTGTTTTTGAGGATGCACTCTACGCAATTGAAACCGCCAATAAAGCAGGCTACAACCTTGTTGGCATTAAGGACGTTTCAGAAAAAGCAGACCCCGAAACAATAAAAGCCTTCTGCAATTACTTTATAGAGAATTACAAGGAAATATATCAATATTTTGAATAAGATAAAGCCTTAAGGATTTAACTCCTTAAGGCTTAATTTTTTTATTCTTCAGTTGTTTCCTCAACAGCTTCTGCTACAGGAGCTTCAGCTACTTCCTCGGTAGGTTCAACTGCTATCTCAGCTTCAACGTTTACTTCGGTTGCATCGGCAACAGCCTCTGCCTCCTGAACGTCGTTTGCAGGGTCGTAATTTTCATCCATAAGCTGCATAAAGCGTTCG